>CAJXXT010000011.1 GCA_913063495.1 uncultured Gammaproteobacteria bacterium
GAAGCTTTTTTAATTATCATTTTTATATCTCCAATGTTGTTATTCCAAACTGCACGATCGATCATATCACGAGTTATTAGACAGGTATTGATTAGGCTTAATTGAAGAGTTACGGGGAGTCGAACCTGAGCGTTCATAAAACAACCGACACTGTCACCTTTAACAAGGGCAGTGCCGGAAAAATCACACTCTATACAAGATTATTTACTAAGGGTTTTCGAATGAAAAACTACCTGTCATCACACTACCATTAGGCATGGTTCCATTAAAAGAGCCTTTCGTCCAAACCAAGCTATCTTCAGTAATGGTTAACGTACCACTCGTTAGCGTCAGTTCAGTCCTGTTCAGCGGAGCTTTAAAACTGTCTGATTGTAGTCGAATACTTGCTTCACCCGACGCAGGATCTTTCGCTAACGTAAAGTTGCCTTTCTTTAAGTTCCCCATCACATTAATATCTACAAGTAATGGATTACCGTTATATAACGATGCTGCAGAAATAGTATCATTTGCTGTAAGACCTACAACACTCGCATTAGTGGACAGAACACAAAGATCAGTAAAACTTATAGCGCCAAGTTCATCCGCTGATATCTGCATATCGCCCATATCAAATGCAGCCGTAACTGCAATCTTTGAGGCTTTTGCTATACCAAGATCCCCTGTAGCACTTAATGTGTCATTGTTATCGATTGCAAATGGACTAACAGGTAACCCTTCAACAGTCCCATTAAGTTTATTCAAGTTGAAATCTGAGCGACCGGCACAGTCTTTCATCTGCAGCCCACCTTCAGTTTCCACCAAAGTAAAGCTAATGTTAGATTCTGCTTTTAACGTATTCTGGGATGATTCTAAACTCATACGCCACAATCCCGTTAAATCCTCACTACCCGTTGTAGATCGTTGACTCTCTCCACCACAACCAACAAGTAGCATTGCGGGTAAGAGGGTTGAAATAATAATTTTTGAACGCTTCATAGTATTTGTTCTCTTTATCTATTGTAATTTTTACTACTATTTTTATTGCTATTTTTATTACTATGTAAATCAAAAAAACCGATGAGAGTTATCCCAACGGAGCATCCATATAAGTCAGATTTGAGAAGTGATTTGCACAATGAAAAGAATGTGCGAGTTCCCAATCTTCGTAGCTTAATGTGCCATAAGAAAAGTGTGGATGTAACGCACCCGTGTAATTCTGAAAATCCCCACAAGCATTACGAAGACGTAAAAATGCATCTTCTATTGGGCCTTCATCTTCAATCGCTGGCGCATCCGGCACTGGAGCAGAAAGGCTATGAGACATATAACCTTGAGATTTAAACGTTATAAACCCTATTTTCTTAATCGACTGCACAAGAGGTGAATCCAGCTTAGGATACCCTGTCATGGAATATTCCATACTTTGAGCCATATGTGTTAGGGCTTTATATAGAGACCAAGGTTGATCCATCACAAGAGTATCAAGATTTGCTTCCATTAGATCCATTTCTGCCAGTACATCATCAATAGTACTGAACTTTAATTGACGACCCGATGCAGCACAGCCCGTTAGTGTTGGGCCCACCGCACCGGCAACAGCAACACCCGCTGTTAGCTTCAAAAATGATTTTCGAGACATTACCGTGTCTAAGGATTCACTATTTTTTATTTCATTATTCATTTTTATATTCTCTATCTATGTTCGAATTCCCAGATAACTCATCATTGTGAGTTATCTGGGCGACCAATATATTTTTGGGAAAGTAAGTCGTTTATTATCCTTGCTTACTTTCTAACCTTCAGGTCATACCATTCATTCTCTTCATCCCATGGGAAGAAGGCGTTTTCAACTTTCTCTAAACGCTCGGCCAGTTCAGGCAAGTTACGCACAAGAACACTATTGAAAGTTACGCTATCAATCCAATCTAACCCTTCTTGGCTATAAATTTCCTTACGATAGTCCTCGGTGAAGAAACGGTCAGCCATTAAGCGGCGAGAAGCCATCGCTATAAATATTTGGAATGATGTCTCACCAAAACCATAGCCTGGAGGTCGATAACCTTCAGCAAAAGAACCTACCATGACATCCAATGCTTCAATATCATCGTTATATACTGCACGCATTTTTTCTGCCATTTCAGTATCAGGGGTAATATCGGTGAAATCATTAACCGCTTTCAAGCCAATTTGACGACGGAACTCATTATATCGAGGGATACCACGTTCACGATCTCGAAGAATATCAACTGCTGCCAAATCAACAACACCGCCACCAGGCTCTGCGGTAAAGTTAGTTAGCATATCCGGGTAATTGTTTAGTACTAATAAACCAGGCTTAGTGCGACCAAAAGAGTAAAACAGATCAGTAAGGCCCACTTCTGTGGTTAACTGGGTTCCACCCGTAAAAGAATGCTCCAACAAAGTTGTATTTCCTACGATTTCATCAGTCTCGTGATTACGTATAGGGAATTCATCACGCAACAATGGATGCATACGATACACTGCAGTAAACTCTTCCGTCAGGCTGAAAGGTACACCCTCAAGAATTTTTCCTCCACCCATAATACCATCGGTGGCGGGATCTCCAAGACGAGGAACCCACGATGGTAACAAACCACGCCAGTTAGCAAACATCGCCTGACGAAGGATGTCATTCTTAAGAATACCCGGCGTCCAATCTACCGTATGGATCTTGGCAATCTCTGCTGCGTTAATCAATCGAGCTGTCTGAAATACTCTTTCATCATCCCAATCTGGATAACTCTGCAATAACATATCCGCTATTTGGTTATGCTCCATAACAAACAATGTATGAAGAAGCTCTAGACCTACCCACCAATTTTTATTAAAGCCTGTTTTTGCTTTACCCGTTTCAGCATCAATGGGTAATCGTCCGTCAACAAGAATCATTTTTCCGTCTTCGAAAGTTCGCAAGCTATCCATGGTTGCTTGGTCACTACCATAAATCTGTGAACCATCCCACCAAGCAGTATTATCATTAAGAAAACTTGCAGGACGCCCGTCTCCAGCATCTCTAGTGGGATCTGCTGGTGTTCGGCCTATATTCATGTGGCCATCACCCATATCATGAATATCGCCACTTTCAACAGGGACTTTAATAGGGTTACTGTGATCACGGTTACCATGCTCAAACCAATCATGAACCATAAATTGGATCCAAGATGTCGCAAGATAATTAAGGAATGGAACCTCTTTAAGGCCCTCATCACGTGTAAGTAACTCTTTACTGACCACCCTCGGATTAGGCGTTAACAGCTTATCTGTATCTTGCCAACTATAATCCGGCTGAATATTTCTACCCATTCGCGCTCCAGCCATTCCCATAGCCGGCAAGTCCAAATCATTACAGCTACCATCTGCAGTACGATAATTTTGTGACTCAGGTTCACAAACAACACTAGGCCACTCCCCTGTTGCATAGGTATCAAATAAGTTATTTTCCAATAACTGGCAACGTATATTTGCCAACGTCAACAAACCGATTAGTGGCCCAAAGATCCACCATTTCAAATATGCACTCATAAAACAATCCCCTCATTTTTTTGTTGTTATTAAGAGTGCTCTACAAAGTAGAACACTGCCCAATTCATTTGTTATTTTTAAAGCCAGTATAGTAATAAAAACTCACGAACAATCTATACCAAAAGGCCTGATTTTTTAGATCTGATTGACACATCACGTCTAAATACTACAAGTTCAATTAACACGATGTTTAAATAGCACAACGTTCAAATTAAATATCCCATAGCTGGAACCAGTTCCTTTAATAGATTCATCAACCCCATGTATTTTAACAAAGGCTTACTGATAAAAAGATAGTGTAAGGATGATCACATTCATTCAGTAAGCATAACGAGACAAAAAAGTTGCACAACGAGACAAACGTAATGCCAAATACCCAAACTGTGGAATCCATGCAGTTTCCAAACAGTTATGTTTTGATGACACACCTGAAAGATAAGGATGCAGTCAAATCTGCCTTGCATCATGTAGGCCTTTGTTTAGATGACATAAATACGCCAAACGGCGTTATTTCAGGGCCTCAAGTAAAAGCGCTTATTGAACTAAACATTGAGCTTCACACGTCAGAAACCCCCTATAGCATTTTAATTGCAAAAGAGTTTAATGTTGCAACCCACGGAATTTTTGGGTTATCCATTGCCTCATCAAAAAATATAAAAGAAGCGGCTAAGGCAGCACAAAAATATTCAAAGCTAATTAACCCCGCCGTACACTACAACTTTCAAGTTACAAAACGTAACAGTTCATGTATCCTAACTCCAGAAAAATCATTTGAAAAAGCAGGCTTAGCGTTAGTTGAAATCAATATGATGGTAATCCATCAATTCTTACGCCTTTCCAAGCACCAAATCACACCAGAATTTGTACAATTTGAACACGCTACCAGCTTTCCCCTTCATCACTATGAACAGTATTTCGGCTGCCCGGTTCAATTTAATTGTCAAGATAGCCGCATTGCTATTAACAGCCGTTTTCTGAAAAGCCCGATGATGTTTTACGACCCATCAACAACTCTCGTTCTGGGTGACCACTTAGATTCGGCTTTGAATAAAAACACAATCTCAAAAAATCATTGGACATATAAAATTAGAGAATATTTAACACGCAATATTAACAACAGTGAACTCCTAACCAGGGCAAAAATCGCAGCACACTTAAATACAACACCCAGAACCCTGACGCGTAAATTACAACAAGAAGGCGCCTGCTACCAAACCATTATTGAAGATTTCAAATACGACATGGCAAGGCACGCTCTAACCTATACCGACAAAAATATTGCTCAAATTTCTGACGAACTTGGGTTTAATGATCCGCAATCCTTTGCTCGGGCTTTTAAGCGCTGGTCCGGTGCAACCGCAAGCAGTTACCGAAAAAGGCCACCCTCCTCTTCCTAGGCAACGATTAAGCAACCTTGATTCCTGTGGGCGATTGCATTCGCCCACCTTTCCCTCCATATCCCTACTCTTTCTAGTCTCCCCCTTCTCTCCATATACTTTCCTTTTATTTAATTTCACTTATTTACCATTATAGAATAATATAGTAATGTTACACGTTAGTTCCCATAATGAAATATATGGTAATCAATCATAAACAAGGAAAACTCATAGAAAACAGCGTCAACAAGGCGCTATCAGACACCCATGAGACAACTAATCTCGCCCCACCTTGGCTCGACGGCATGCTGTCCAAAGGCATCGACTGCCAGCCAGTGTGCAGCAAGCTTGTCCAACCACCTGTTAACTTTGGGAAGCATCATGACAATATACAAAGCACCATTAATCGATTATAAATTTTTATTTGAAGACGTATTTGATGTCTACAGTATTTACCAAGGTCTACCCAACTCGAGCGACCTTACCCCCGAGTTAACGGACGACATTTTAGAGCAGGCAGGGAAATTTGCCGAACAAGAAATCCAGCCTCTGAACTACCCCGGGCACGAAGAAGGCTGTCACTGGGAAAATGGTAAAGTCACAACACCGAAAGGCTACAAGGAAGTCTATAAAAAATATATTGCCAGTGGTTGGACGCAGATCAGCGAAAACCCAAACTATGGAGGCCAGGGTCTGCCGCGCATTATTAATGCCGCTATTGGTGAAATGAACCTTTCTGCTTGTGCAGCGTTTGGAATATATGTCACACGAGATGGCTCCATTGCCACTATAGAAAATAACGCATCAAAAGAACTTAAAGAGAAATATTTACCTAAATTAATCGACGGCTCCTGGGGCGGCCCCATGTGTATGACCGAACCTCACTGCGGATCAGATTTGGGATTGCTGCGAACCAAAGCCGAACCATATAATGACGGAAGCTATTCTATCAGCGGCACTAAAATGTTTATAACTGGTGGTGAAGGTGACCTTGCTGAAAATAACATTCATCTAGTGTTAGCACGACTACCTGATTCACCAAAAGGAATCAAAGGCATTTCGTTATTTATTGTGCCCAATATTCTGGTGAATGACAATGGCTCTCTTGGAGACAAGAATAGTGTAAGTTGCGGATCTATCGAACACAAAATGGGGCTTAATGGGTCATCCACCTGTGTTATGAATTTTGATAACGCCACTGGTTTTTTGGTCGGGGAAATTAACAAAGGTATGCGAGCCATGTTCAGCATGGTAAACAAATCACGTTTTACCATTGGCCAGCAAGGCACCGCCTTAGCAGAGGTTTCTTATCAAAATGCCGCGTTATACGCTCAAGATAGATTACAGATGCGAGCATTAACTGGCGTACAATACCCAGAGCTTACCGCAGACCCCATCATCGTACATCCCGACGTACGTCGCATGTTACTTATCCAACGCGCCTTTGCCGAAGGATCTAGAGCATTTAATACCTATATCGCTTTATTGTTTGACAAACAAGAACGCACCGTAGATGAAAAAGAAAAACAAACCTGTACCACTTTGTTAGATTTACTAACACCCATCTGCAAGGGGTTCAATTCAGAAATGTGTACAGAGAGCGTTAATCTTGGGCTACAAACCTTTGGTGGCCATGGATATATTCGCGAAAATGGTATGGAGCAGTTTGTTCGCGACGCCAGAGCTGCTCAAATTTATGAAGGTACAACAGGAATTCAGGGGTTAGACCTTTTAGGGCGGAAAATTCTCGCGAGCCAAGGGAAATCACTTAAAGTTTTTACCAAAGAAATTCATCTCTTCTGTGAAGAAAACAAAAACCACCAACAAATCAAACCCTTTATTGATCGCTTATCCAAGGTGAACAACCAATGGCTAGAGTTGACATTAAAAATTGGCGCCAATGCCATGACAAACCCTAATGATGTTGGTGCCGCTTCAGTGGACTATTTAATGTATTCCGGCTATGTAACATTTGCTTATTTCTGGGCCAAAATGGCCAAAGTTGCGGCAGACAAATTGGAAAACAACATCAATAACAACATCAATAACAACAGCCCCTTTCATCAAGCAAAATTGCAAACAGCACGATTCTATTTTGAACGCATACTACCACGCACAGCATTACATGCAGAACTCATGATATCGAGCAGTGACAACCTAATGGAAATGGAAGCAGAAAACTTTGTTTTTAATTCCTAACTATTCAGTGGAACTCTTAATATCACGAATAACCCTGGATTGAAGATCTTCTGAATAAGTTACTTTATCTCAAACTCTACATCAAACATCAGAATCAACACTATGAAAAAAGAAACGAACACACTAAAAACCAAACTCCGCGATGGGTACCTCAACACCATGCTGGGAGTTATTGCACGCACACTCTGTGCAATGAGTAAATTTGATGCCACATTACAAAAAGAGCTTGAAGGCGTTCCTGAAAACTTTATTTTGCAAATGAAAGTGCTACCCAATGTCGCCAGCATGAGCGTACAAAAAAACTCGAAGGGGCAACTTGACTATTTGGGTAAAGAACCGAACAAAGGACAAAAAGCCAACGTTGTTATCGCAATCAAACACCCAGAGTTAGCTTTTCTAGTTTTCTCTTTTCAAGAAAATAATGCTCAGGCTTTCGCGCGAAATCGCACGATTATAGAAGGAGACCTGTCAATGGCTATGCGCATGATCCGATGCATCAGTCATTTGGAAGTATACATTTTACCTAAGGCCGCGGCCAAAAAGGCACTAAAACGTTATCCAGCAATCAGTTTTCTGGAAAAAACACGCACAGCGGCAAAAATTTATGGCCACCTTACTCTCGATCTACTCCCAGGAAAAACAACATGAGCACGCCTTGTTACGAATTTTTTTGCCCAGTAAAAATCATCGCAGGAGTTAAAAGCCTTGAACATATCCCCCATGAGCTTGCTAACTTCTCGGCCTTTCGGCCGCTTGTGATCACCGACCAAGGTGTTAAGAACGCTGGATTAATTCAACATATAGATGATGCTTTTAACAGTAGCGACATAAATATTGTTGATATTTTTGACGATGTACCTCCAGATTCATCAACCCTATTAGTTACGCAGATAGCCGATTTATATCGTAAACTGGACTGCGACTCCATTATCGCCATCGGCGGTGGCTCAGTAATTGACACTAGCAAAGGAGTCAATATTCTGGTATCAGAAGGCGGCGATGACGTCACAGCTTATAGCGGAGTAGATTCGTTAAAAAAACCACTTAAACCTTTTTTTGTTATACCCACAACCGCAGGGACAGGCTCGGAAGTCACCTCCGTAGCAGTCATCGCAGATACTGTTAAGAATACCAAAGTGGTTTTTACTTGCAGTTTCTTATTACCCAATGTGGCAATTCTTGATCCCCGCATGACAAAAACCCTACCTCCAAAAATCACTGCCGCCACAGCGATGGATGCATTAACTCACGCCATCGAAGCATTTACCTGTATGGGTAAAAACCCTTTAAGTGATAGCTACGCGACTGCAGCAATTAGTAAGATTAGTCAAAATATCATTAACGTAATGGACAACCCTAGTGATGAAATGGGGCGATTAGAACTCGCTCAAGCATCTACCATGGCAGGTATTGCTTTTTCTAATTCCATGGTCGGGCTTATTCATGCCCTAGGCCACTCTCTGGGAGCAACCTGCCATATTCCTCACGGTGTTTGCATGAATATATTTTTACCGCATGCGCTGGATTACAACCTACGTCATGGCGAAAGTATTCTAGGAGAAATATTGCTTCCTCTAGCTGGCGCAGAGGCATACGCGAATACCCCCTCTAATCAACGACCTCAAGCTGTCATTGATTATATCCATAAACTTAAGGATAAATTACACACACGCTGCCAACTACCACGCTCATTAAAAGAAACTGGACGAGTGGAACAAGCACAATTTGCCAAAATTGTTGAACTGACAGTGGACGATGCAGCCCTAATATTAAACCCGATAGAAGTAGATCGGGAAGACGCAATGGCAATACTCAAACGCGCCTGGTGAGAAGGCCTCAACAGTATCAACTTGCAATCGGCGTCAACATGCCTAACATAGCCGACATTGCTAAATTTAACGCACCTATAGGGCATCATGACACAAGCACTCACCCCAAAAAACCTTGTGGAAGGGTTTCTGCGAGCAGCAGACCCTGACCCAATCTCAGTTAAGTCATTGCTGACAGTCGGTGAGCTGTTAGGCTTTTCCAACAACGCAATACGTGTTGCCATCAGCCGCCTATGCGCCAAAGAGCTGGTGGTCAGCGATGCTAGAAGCTGTTACCGACTCACCGACAAAACCTTCGCTACCAGTAAGTTCGTTGAACGTTGGCGCATCGGCGAAGATCGTGTACGGCCCTGGCAAGGACAATGGTTATGCTGTCATCTTCCCCAAGGCATGCAACGAACAGAACGTAATCAAAGCCAAAAATCATTGGCATGGCATGGTTTTAAGAATGGCTTATCCGGCATCTACCTTCGCCCCGACAATCTTAACCTATCAATCACCGAACTTAATAAGCAGTTGATTGATACTGGTTTAATACAGCAAGCCACATTATTTAGAGCCAGTGATTTTAGCGGTGATCAGGCTTCGCACTGGCCGACCCTCTGGGACACCGAAGAGCTGGAATCCACTTATCAAGAGCTACATAACCAGTTATGTAAAAGTTATGATCATTTTCACGATATTGAACTTACTAAATCGCTTCCTGAATCGCTTATTCTGGGAGGGGAAACCTTACGAGCATTAGCCCTGGATCCCCTCTTACCACAAGAGATGCTTGATGCTTCGTTACGTCAAACATTGACCACAATGATGATTAAATACGAGAAGCTTTGCAGAACGGCATGGGGGGAAATGATTCAAAAACTAGAAGCCAAATCATAAATGGCCTATAGGCGTAGGCTAAGATACAAAAAAAGGGCCTAAAAAGGCCCCTAAATGGTGGGAAGGCACTTAAAATATTTTGCTATTCAATGAAAATTTACGCTGCATTTTTTTCAATGACAGAATTTGACAGCTTTTTCCCTATTGTAGATATCGGGGAAACATTCGATACAACAGATTCAACTTTTTTCCCAAACGGTAATGCGTACTTAAATATTCGACCAACAACCTGTGAAAACTGTTTGGTAAAACGCCCTGTATTATAATGCTGTCCATACCGCTGACAAATCTCTCTTACTTTTACCGACATTTCTGCATACCTTGCACCTGGAATATCAGGAAACATATGATGTTCAATTTGATGGCTTAAATTCCCTGACATCAAGTGAAATGCTTTGCCTCCTTTGAGATTACCTGATCCATGTAACTGGCGTAAATACCACTGCCCTCTTGACTCATTATCCAATATTTCAATTGGAAACGTCTCGACGTCTTCCGTGAAGTGTCCGCAAAAAATAATCCCAAACGTCCATAAGTTACGAATAACGTTGGCTACTGCATTCCCTGTAATAACAGGTAAAAACATTGGGCCGGCGAGCAATGGAAAAAAAGCATAATCTTTTACTAATTGCTTTCGCATCTTCGCAGCGATAATAGCAAACTCTTCTCTGACCTGGGAAAAAGACTTTTCTTTACTGATTAATTTTTCCAATTCTAATGGTTGTAAAGACAACGTCCATTCAAACGTTACCGCTAGAAAAGCCGCAACTAACGGGTTTAATGCAAACCGAGGCTCCCATTTTTGCTCTGGAAATAGTCTCAGTGCTCCATAACCAATATCATGATCCATTCCTCGAACATTGGTATAAGTATGGTGCATGAAATTATGCGTATGACGCCAGTTTTCAGATGGGCAAGGGTGATCCCACTCATAAGTGCTTCCCCTTAACGTTGGATCATTCATCCAGTCGTACTGACCATGAATAACATTATGGCCCAACTCCATATTCTCTACAATTTTTGATACCCCTAACAGAGCAGTACCTGCCAACCAAAAAGGCGGTAACCAACCCAGCATCAGTGAACTACGGCCTGCGATTTCACTGTAACGAACAAAATTACGCACTGCATAGATATAATCTGCATCTTTTTTGCCTAACGAGGCGATGGTTTCTTTCCGCAATGCATCTAACTCTTCTCCAAATGCATTTGCTTCATCAATACTAAGTTCACGGCTTTTGCTTGAAAATTTCATAACGATATTCCCTAAAATACTTTTTGGTCAGATGCAATGTTGATAAAGGTATTGGATATCCGTGGGCTAGATATCCCGAGCTTAGATATCCCGAGCTTAGATATTCCGAGTTTAAATATCCAAAGTTACTGCGCTTAATGGCTCACTGATACATATACGGATTTGGGTATTCGGTTGGTCGTCAATAGCCCCCGTTAAAAGGTCTCTCACAACACCGGAAACCTTTGTACAACTACAGGTTTTACAAACTCCGGTTCGACAACCATGAGCCGGACGAGCTCCAGCTGCTTCTGCACTTTCCAAAAGAGTCGGCTTACTATTAAGAAACTCTTGTTGGCTACGTTGCAATGTAATTGGCATTTCTGAAACAGATGCATTTGGATCAGCAGTGATAAACCCAAATACCTCTTTAGTTAAACTTGACTCAATATCGTTTTCTTTCCAAACAGATGTAACCGCATTCATTAATCCGGCTGGCCCGCATATGTACGCAGAACGGTCGACGAAGTCAGAACAGGCGGCAACAAGTTGATCCTGACTAAAAAACCCGGCATCTCCATCACTTGCTAAAGCAAATTGAAGCCGTAATCCTGGGTGTTTTACAGCCAATTCTCGCATTTCCTGAGCAAACGCTAGATCTTCAGCGGTGTTTGCATAGTACATAACCACTACGTCCATCGTCGCCTTTTGCAGTAACGCCTGTACTAAGAGGCTATAAATTGGCGTTACACCGCTACCGCCCGCAATCAACAACAGCTTCTCTGGTAGTTCGTTAGGTAGCACAAACTCCCCACCGACGTCCCCTAGCTCAATAACATCACCAACAGATAATGTATCATGCATCCAGTTTGAGACTTTTCCATGAGGCTGTCGCTTAACCGCAATCTCAATCAATGGCTCACTAGGCGCACTCACTAAGCTGTAACAGCGCTCTACATAAACCCCGTCCAGCATAACTTTTACCGATACAAATTGACCGGCATTGAAGCATGCCCAATGCTTATTAGGGCGTAATACAAAGCGCTTTATGTCAGTGGTCTCTTCAACTACTGATACAACTTTTGCCATTGATCGGTTTACCGTGAGCATTGGGTTAACATGCGCAAACACAAAATCAAGCCAATCTTCTTTAACAAACTTTCCGATGACACGACTTACAGTAGGGTTGATTGATGACATAATGCGGCTCCAAAACACTTGGGTGAACAAACGTGCACCCAATGTACCAGAGAAAAACTTTAAGTCAACACGTGTACACTTATTTGGCACCCGATTTTCATTTATAAGCCCATAAAAGCCAAAAAAGGATATAGAAATCCTCTTCTGCAGTAGAAACCACAGAAAAACACCTAATCTTCGTTGTTTTTACATTTAATAGAGAGAATGGATACGATTCAAAATAGTGTCCTAGCGAACACTAATATCAGCAAGGCTCTTTATAAGAAGGATCCGCAATACCACGCCAAAGCATCTCAAAAAGATCATTCGCTTGGCCGGCAATAGACTCGCTCGAACCACGCAAGATACTACTTTGGACTAACCGAATAAAACTACCGGCAAAATAATCGAACATCACATCACTACTAACGTGTTTATTCAAGATACCCTGTCGTTGACCACTTTCCAATTCTGCCAACAACACTTGGGAATAACCTTGCTTTATAAGTGGATCCTTTTCATCTTCTGGGTCATTTGAAATAGCATGCTGGGCCAAAACAGCCACATCAGGGTGTTCTTCAAAGTAATCTAACACCTCACAGAATGCATTTTTCATACGCTCCCTATAGGTATCAACCCCTTTGATGCTGTCACTCACATGGTTAGTGAGCTGAGCCATCCAATGCTCGAGGCTTGCCGATAACAATGCATCCTTACTACCATAATATCGGTAAAGCGTTTGTAACGAGGTATTAGCAGAGCTTGCGATCTCACTAAAACTCACCTGACTAAGTGGTTTTACTGAGAACAGATCAAGTACAGCCTGTTCTATCCGGCGCTGGATACCAGGGTTAAGTAATGTACGATCTAAGGTAGGTAATACTTTCTTACGAGCCATTTCTCATTACCGTATGCACAACCAAGCGATTGTACTGATGGGTCAATGGCGGCATTTTAACTCGCACACCAGTCCAATAAAACACTTATTTACAATTACTCAGTTTTATCTCTGGCGGAAAGTGTAATTGCTGTTACACTTCATTCCAATAAAGAACTGACTGGTCAATAAGTTACGTCGTTCTCAGTATACATTTCCGTCGTTTAGGCTACAGATATATGAACCAAGAAATCAACGTACCGCTCTCACTGGCTCTAGAACAAGGCTCAAGTGTACGTTCATGGGGTTCTATTAGGATGCGCAGTGCATTTCCATTTCTTCGGCCTAAACAAAACCCTGAGCACTTCTTGCCGATTAAAGACACTGTTCCCGCCCCAAGTGATCGACTTATCGAGTACTACGTAGAATGGGCAGGCGCCAAACCCAACATCTATCCATACGAGGTTCCTCCTCATCTATTCTCACAATGGAGCATCCCTCTCGTTACACGCGTGTTACTACAGGCTAGATACCCTCTTAAAGACATCATCAATAAAGGGTGTCACGTCACATTAAACGCTCATATACCTCGCGGTGAAACATTATTACTAGATGCTGAGTTAATTGAGTTAAAAGAAAGTCCAACTCAAATCAACTTTTCTATTCGCGTAAATACGTCAACACCATCCTCCAAGAATGCTATCGTTGCTGTTTTCCAGCTGGTTCTAATGCGTGAACAGCCCGCCGTTAAATCAAACAATAAATCCCGCCCCATTCATGACAGTTACAGCGAAATGGGTCACTGGTCTGCCGATGCAAATGATGGTTTTCGATATGCATTGTTAACAGGAGATTTTAATCCGATACATTGGCTTGACCCGCTAGCAAAACGATCAACCTTTGGTGGAAAAGTACTGCATGGTTTTGCTAGCTTAAGTAAGACCTGGGAGCAATTACAATCTTCAGATCTACTGCATGAGAATATAAATGATATTGAAGTACAATTTGTTAAACCGGTTCATCTACCAACAAAAAACCTAAAGGTTTTTACCTCTGCAAAAACAGATCGAAATGGACGTTATAAGCTAAGAGTTCGTGGAGAAAACAACACATTGCATCTGTTGGGAAAATTTACCACCGGACCGCTTGGATCACACTAGAATATTATGTCCAAAAACCTAAAAGCAAGCCAAATCGCTATTAAACACTAAACCTTCTAATGAATTTTCTTCAACAATAGCCTTGAACCTTTCATTGGCATATATATTTAGCAACTGGTCATAACCTGTTTTAAATAACACATCATCAACAACCATTGGCTCATTAAACGCTAAACGCTTAACCCCCATAAACAACCCTTGATCGACATCTTGCTCACTATTAGCAATATCAACCACTTCATCTGATTTTATGTGCAGTGTATTAAATAAATAGTAGAAGTCCGTACCACACGTCAACCCCAAAAACTCCCCAAAACTTTCCAACTCATCAACGAGTACATCGTGAGCTTTGGCAGAAAGAACCAAAATCCCAGTTTGCCAAATACTTAAATCAGGAATGCGTGTTGCTGCTGAAAACTCATCAGGTTTAAAAAACTCACAACGAACAGGAACCCATGCCTGTTTAACAGACTCGCCTTTTACACCAAAATTTAACGCAAAATCATCACCCATTGCATCATAAATAGCGTCAGGGTCTATATGAAAACTTTGATAAGCGTCAATCTGAGCTCTCAATTTATAAGTACTCATGGTTTTTCCTTTATGCTGTCTGGCCTTTCGCCAACATTACCTGAGGTGGTATTGTGCCATCTTGTAACCGGGATGCAACCCTCTGCAAAGTGAAGCGCATAATGGGTTCAGAACTCGCCATCGTAACTTGCTGCTCTAGCCAGCGATAATAATTAAATCGATGGATCTTGCTATGAGGAACAGCATCGGTAAATGCCCAATGAGGTGTGTCCGCCGTACGCCTTGGCAACCAACAACCATTGTCAGGGTCATCAATACGGATTTTATACTGCGCTAATAACGCTCTGGCAACGGCTGAATTTTTATGTGCTCCAGCAACAATAGCATGCGCATCACAACGATCATCAGGCTTGGGCTTACCTGCCGCTCGCAAGTGTAGACCTAAACGATGAGAGTCATGCTCCTCGGATGTTAGCTCTTTTCGCCCCATTGACGCCGATTGAGCTCTATAAGCAGCCAAACCTGCATCCACATCGGCAAGAGACTTAATGTGATTCAACTCATGCTGGATAAATCGCTTTTGATCCGTATTTTGATTGTCTCCGAACTGCTCAATAGCCCGATCTAGTGCAGATTGAAGATAATAAGGAGATTTTGGTTCTGGAATCATGGTAATTAGACCTATCACTGGTATGACATCTGACCATCATTTTAGTGAGCCCCCGCTAAAATACCAACGCTGTTTTTGTGAATATTCACGTTTTTGATGGAGTGTAATGCAAATACACTGTAATCCCCAAAGTCGTTACTCCACACATCAAAAAACCGAGCACTAATGGCTGCACCGTACCGTTATAATATTGCCCTATCAATCCGCCAATACCGACAGATAACAGCGTTTGCACAGAGCTAATAACCGAAGTAGCCACTCCCGCAATATGCCCTAACGGGTGTACCGCTAGTGTATTAAAATTACCGAACAGCACACCAAAGCAAAAAAACACTGAAGCCAGATAAAGCATAAATGCTACTAGTGACGGCTGAGATACCCCGTCCACCGCCAAAGATGGCTCTAACATAAATTCAATATAGCAATAGAAGACAAGCGATATTACACACAACACACTCAAAGAAATCAAGCACAGCAGCTCCATAGGAAAATGCATAACAAGACGGGAGTTCACAAAAGAAGAACAACCGATGGCAAGCGCCAAGCACCCAAAATACAGAGAGAACAAATCACCGAGTTGATACTGAACCTGTAGTATTTGTTGCGCTGTACTTAGGTATCCAACAAAGGCTCCAAACATCAAACCAGACGCAATCGTATACCCCCTAGTATAAGGCTGACTTAGCGTTTCCCGGATACCTGCAATGATATTTTTTAATGAAAAAGGTATACGGTTTTCTTCGCTCAGCGTTTCCGGCTGACGAAAGTGTAACCATAACAACCCCGCCAATGCGAGCATAAAAATCATCCAAAAAATTACCCGCCATTCAGCAACCAGCAACACCAACTGCCCTAATGAAGGAGCTAAAGCGGGCACCATGATAAATATCACCATGATTAAAGACATTATCCGCCCCATCTCTTTGCCACTAAAATTATCACGAATCATTGCAAGCGTTACCACGCGGCAGGCAGCAGCACCAAAACCTTGGACAACACGTCCTATCAACATCATTGAAAAGCTCGTCGATAAACTAGAGATCAAACTGCCAACCAAAAAAATAATGATACCTAAATAAATGGCCCGCTTTCTACCATAAGAGTCTGATATCGGGCCATACAACATCAAGCCCAACGCCATGCCAAAAAAAACCGTCGATACTATTAGCTGTATATCATTTGGATTGGCAACCTGAAGATCATCACCAATCTGACTTAACGCTGGAAGCATAGCATCAATAGTTAATGCCACTAGGGACATCAATAGCGCCATTAAACTAATAAACTCTCTATTACCTTGAACCATAAATATCCAAACCCTGAACCCACTTTATACGCTAACTTATATGCTAATTTATACGGCCATCACTTTTTGTAATGCTGTATCAAAATCATCTTTTCGACTTTCGTACTTATCAATACAACCGTAAGATGAAAAAACAGAAACATTAAAGCCCTGCTCTACGTGGTTATACCAAAGCACCTTATTGCCCATCACAGCAACAGCCCAAAAACCTTCATCGATCTCCTGATCCAAACCTTCACCAGACTCATCGCCAAAACCTCGATCATTGCCCGCATCAAATTCTGGCTCGGATACTTCTGTTGAGTATTCGTCCAATTCTCCATCACCATCATCAAAAGTCCCGCCTTCCATATCAACATCGTCATATTCATCTCGATTGATACTTACAGGCTCTTTTGAAAATTCCATTGGTAATGACTGTTTCTGCGCCCATTTCTCTGGGGCAATATTTATAACATCCCAATGCACCTTTTGGTCTTGCGACATCCCATCCCAAGCTGAAGCAACCAGCTCAAGGATTTCTTCTTCGTATATCGACTGCAAACTGACACCCTACCCTTCTAATAACCATTCACTTTCTTTTTTAGGCAACGAAATACTATCAAGTGCCCTAGACATACCGGTATAGATAATATTAAGTGCTTGCGTTCGTCTATCTTTGATACTTAACAAATGAGAATCAAACACATCAGGCGCAAGCATTACGTGCGACATCTCTTTTGATTTCGCTTCTGAGACAAGCCCTATATAGTAGCAATCGGGCGTATACACGGTTGCTTGACGACTTAATATTTCCTTAAACTGTTTTGCAGTAAAGCCTTTCCTAAAATACGTATCAACTTCACGTAAACCGTTTGTTTGACCGCTGTTCTGAACCAATTCTTTCCAATTACCGAACCCCATTAATTCAGAGTGTCCCCGCTGTTCATGAAACCCATGAAGGTAACTAAGAGATTGCGGTATCAATGTGCGTAACGTTTTTAAGGTTCCGGGCATAACAACAAAGGGGCGATTCGCCTCCGCCAGTTGAATAATAGCGATAAACGCATACCAATAATCACGGGATAACATGGCACAATAAAAGTCTGGAGGGGCAAACTCCATATAAGTCGACATCGTTGTTTTTCTAGCGCTTACCCCTTGAAACTCTCCTGGCAGCTCAACGGACTTATGTTCTGACAACAGCACATTAAATACAGAGTCCACACCATTTCCCACCCGCATAGACTGAAATAAATGACGCTCCCTAACATTTGCTGCATCATCAACGAAATGCTGTTTACCATCCGTCACCTGGAATCTATCACCCAAAGAAATAATCGCTTGCGGGCTACGCTTTAACATTCCAGCCATCGACCCTGAAATATCATGAGATTCATCAACAATAATATATCGAAAATTATCAGGGATAGATAATGCATTCTCATCCACCAACTTGATCTGATGAATACCTAAAATAGGTATGTCAGATAACGGATCAGGATTCTTAATCGCTTTCCAATACGTTTTTGCAAGCTCAATGTAGAGCGCTGAAGACACCCCCTCTAACTGAGCAGGACAATGCTGAGGGCCAATATCAAGGTCGGATGAAACACAGTAATTATTAACAATTTGATCAATGATTTTGGCTACAATTTCTGCGCTAAAACCATTCATCCCTTCAAGATGAAGTAACTTGGCTATTTGATGGTAATTAAGCGGGCGTAGTTTCGCATGATTCTCTCGCAATTCAATACGTCGCCCCCAATACTCTCTACCCGCCCATTTATAATAAAGAATATAATGCGCTAAATATTCAAACGTCCACGCCTTAATTGACTTTCCTAATTTAGGAGAAATCAGGCTAATTTGCTCCATACTTTTTGTTAAATACAACGTGGAAAAATTGTTGAACAAATGAGAAAGACGAGTAACTAACGTTGTTTTTCCTGAGCCAGCAAACCCTTGAAGGGTTAGCGACTCCTCCGGGTTTCTTTCTAATTCACGAAGTAATATATCTTGTTCATCATGTTGCTTTAACCCTTGTATATTGATGTTATAGGAAACATTATCCGTTCTATACAAGGGTGCTTTTTGTTCATAGGCCTGATGCTGTTCTTGAGCGCTATCCCAAACGCCCTGATCGCTAAGCAAAGCATTTGAATGCATAGCTTCTGCATTCATTAGCGCAAATTTCATCTCTGGAAGTGCCGTATAAATATCTGCCCAGCAAGCGCTGCGTATACTCGATATCAGCGATACCTTCGCATCATCACCCCGCTCTTGAAGCTCGTCTGTTAATACCCCCAGTGCACGCTCAATTTTAGCGCTAGATAAGAAATTTTCAGAAGCCACCGCACTTATCGCCATATGCGAACGGTACAACACACACAGCGCAGCAAGCTCTAACGAACTACATTGCTGCAATAGCGAAACAGTCGAATGGCGAACATTTGAATCTGTGATGCTTTCAATTTCCGCCTGAGCGTTCATCAAAGCAAGGATTGTTGCCTCGTTGATCGGCAAAGTTGCTACTAACACTTATTCCCCTTCAATATTCTGATCCATATTTAATGATGGCGCCGGACAACAAGGTTTCCCCACCACTTTTGCAGGCACACCTGCCACCGTGGTATGTGGAGGCACTGAGCTTAATACCACACTACCAGCGGCGACTTTGGCTCCAACACCGACCTCTACATTCCCCAGTACTTTTGCACCTGTTGCGATCAACACTCCTCGACGAATTTTGGGGTGACGGTCACCTACCTCTTTACCTGTTCCACCCAAGGTAACCTGCTGCATAATCGACACATCATCTTCAATCACAGCCGTTTCACCCACAACGATACCCGTTGCATGATCCACCAGAATACCACCACCAATTTTTGCTGCTGGGTGAATGTCGACGTTAAATACCATAGAGATTTGATTTTGAAAAAACAGAGCCAGCGCTTCTCGCCCTTGATTCCATAACCAATGGGAAACACGATAAGCTTGTAACGCTTGAAACCCTTTAAAATAAAGTAAAGGTACCGAATAATCAGAACATACTGGATCACGATCCACCACTGCCCTGACATCTTGACAAACATATTCAGCAATCGATGTATCACCATCAAATGCTTGCTGAATGATTTCTCGTACAGCAATGGCTGGCAAGGTCAACGAATCTAACTTATTCGCAAGGTGAAAACTTAACGCACCTTCTAAGGTATCGTGGTTGAGAATGGTCGCGTAGAAAAAACTCGCGAGAATAGGCTCTTTACTCGCCTCTAACACAACTTCTTCTCGTATTGTGTCCCAAAGAGATGGGTTATCCATTATAGGTTCCTCATATGCGAATAGTATGCGGATTGTATGCGAATTGTGCAGTTCAATCTATTAACGACAGTATAGCCAACCCTTGAAACAATCGGGATGACTAATATTGCCAACTTAACGTTTGCAGCTGCTTATCACAGGTCTTCCAATCAGGGTAAACATGGCTCATGAACTGATAAAAGCGTTTATTGTGGGAAAACTCCAACAAATGGCATAACTCATGTACCACAACGGCATCAATACAGCTTAAAGGGTACTTTGCTAAAGCGGTATTAAAGGTGATTTTCCCCTTGGTTGTACAGCTACCCCAACGACGTTTCATCTTTCGAATAGTCACATCTGAACCCGGCAAATCCAGATGAGCCATCTGCTCACGCCAATAGTCATGGCGATCAGTGAATAGCGCCAAGGCCTCTTTTCGGTACCAGCGATCAAACTTCTTCTCAATTTGTTCTGGTGCTACGCCCCTAATGGAACGTAAAGCAATGATTGGTTGCTCAATATCAGAACTGGGATTCTCACCTTTAACATCCACTATACGGTGCGCCTCGCCTAAAAAATAGTGACTTTCTCCCTCTCGGTATATCGACTTGTGCGTCTCTGGGCGCAATGAAAACTCTTGTAGCTTCGCTAAAACCCACGATTGTTTTAACTGTAAAAAGGACTCCACCTCTTTTTTTGACACTCGTTTAGGTGCCCGAACCTCTACCGTTTGATCTGGCTTAACAATAATGGCAATTGTTTTTCGCTTACTTAACACAAGCGAATACTCAATAGATTTCAACAAACTCACCCTGCAACAAGCCAAATAACACCAAAATACCGCAAAAATGCCGTATTTAATCATCAAACCCAACGGCATCGTATATTTAATAACCTAAGGGGCTTCAGGCCGACAATTATCTGACATTTCAGCACACCCTAACAGAAACAGCCCATAACTGCATGACTTCATGGTGCTTTTCAACCACTCATAGCGTCTCTTCATATCAGACAGAAAACCTATAAAAAACAGATATTTAGCTCATTGGGATTTTCCATCTATTACTTAATTAGAGCAATAACTAATTCTTTGCAGGAAAACACGTTCAATGCCAGCAAGCCACACACCCTACCAAGCAATCATTTACATATTTGCGCTCCTGCTGGTTCCCCTTCTTACCTCCCATTCCCAAGCAAATGAACGATATTTTGATGACCACTTCGACGATCAAGATTATGCCACCATCACATTTTACGGAGGTATGGGCCAGCGCAAAGGTGAATTGCGCTGGAATATTGCGAGTGACGCATCAGGCAGTAAGACCCCCAATATTTTGTCAGAACTCACCTTCGCGGACTTAACAATATTTGAGGTTCAAGGCGGTACTGATATTCGTTTCAATCGTGGTTTGCTGAAAAATTTTCGGATAGAAGGAAACATCAAATCTGGAACCAATAGCGATGGTTTGGTCACCGACTCCGATTATGATGGAGATAATCGCACAGATGAATACAGTCGAAGTGAATCTAACCCTGACGGATCGACCACATTTGATGGCAAGCTTATCATTGGATATGAGATGCGTTTTAACGATCATATTGTTATTACCCCACTTATTGGGTATCGCTACAACCGGCAATCGCTAAAAATGAAAGAAGGCGAACAAATATTAGATACCCGTACTGTTGCTCTGAGCCTAGGCCCCTTCTCATCGCCACTTAATAGCTCTTATGAGGCTGAGTGGAATAGCGCTATTTTTGGTTTGGACACACAATATCGCACTCAAAAACATCAACTTTCATTTCGCCTAGAGTTCACGCTTTCTGATTACTATGCAGAAGCCAACTGGAACCTACGCAGCGATTTCGCCCATCCAAAAAGCTTTGCGCATTGGGCGAGAGGTACCGGCAATAATATTGAGTTCAGGTACCAATATAACGTATCACCATCATTTTCTTTATGGATGTCCTATCGTCTAGAAGACTGGACAACGAATGAGGGCGATGATGTGGTTTATTTTTCAGATGGAACCAAAGCAGGCACCCAGCTAAACGAAGTGGTTTGGGAGTCCACTGCCAAATCAGCTGGGTTTTCACTTAGATTTTAGGGAACAGCAACGCCTTCACTGTTTTCTTCCTACAATCCCATCGATCTTCCAATAACCTCTTTCATAATCTCATTCGTGCCCGCAAATATCGTTGTGATTCTCGCGTCCGTATAAATGCGTGCAATAGGATACTCCATCATAAATCCGTATCCACCGTGTAGCTGAACACACTCGTAGGCGACTTTATTTAATAAGTCCGATGTCCAGTATTTTGCCATACATGCCTCATCCGGCGTCACTTCTCCCTTCAAATGATTAGCAACCAGTGTATCAACAAAAGTTTGACCAATCATGATCTCAGTCTTCATTTCAGCCATTTTAAAGCGGGTATTCTGAAACTTACCAATCGGCTTACCAAATGCCTTTCGCTCCATTACGTAAGCCAAGGTCTGATCCAGCGCATACTGCGCTGATGCTATAGAGCTAATGGCACAGGTAATTCGCTCTTGAGCGAGCTTTTGCATAAGATAGATAAAACCTTGGCCAGGATGCCCCAAAATATCGGTCTTTGGTACTATCACATTCTCAAAGAACAATTCGGCAGTATCTTGGGACTTCATACCCATTTTCTCTAAATTTGTGCCTCGAGAAAAACCTTCAGCGCCGCGTTCAACAACACAAAGCGATAGGCCCGCGCCTTCAATTTGTGCCGCCACCACGACAATATCCGATAGAATCCCATTAGAGATAAATGTTTTGGAGCCGTTTAGAATATAGTGATCGCCTTTATCTTCTAATCGCGTCTTTATATTTTGTAAGTCACTTCCCGTACCAGGTTCCGTCATTGCTATCGCAAGAATTGCCTCCCCCGAAACAATCCTCGGTAACCAACGCTGTTTTTGCTCATCATTTGCGTAAGTATCAATATAAGGGGCAATAACATCATTATGAAGACTCAATACAAATCCAGATTCCCCAACATAGGCAAGTTCTTCCATCATAATCATCGAATATCGATAATCTTTAAGCCCTAAACCACCATATTTTTCATCAACAAAAGGGGCGAGAAAACCATTTTCACCCGCTTTCTCCCAGATACGTCTATCAACAATTCCGTTCTTGATCCATTGCTCCGAGTGCGGAACAACCTCTTCGTTCACGAATTTTTTAAATGCATCACGAAAAACAAGATGTTCTTCTTCAAAAATAGTACGTTTCATAATTTTCTACCAACTCATTATAATTACACGTTGAATTAAGCCGCAGCCGCGTTTTCCAAATGATCAGAATTTACAACGCTGCCCTTTAATTCCTCCCAACCACTGTTAACATTTGCTTCTCGTATTATTTGGTATTCTTCTTTTACAGCCTGATTTTGATCCCATTCCAATAACTTTGGAGTAATGACTTTTCTCCACAACGGCGGGACCAAAGTCGTCAAATATGCCGTCAATAATCCATTAGGCATTTCCGGTTGATCTGAATGAGTTAATAAATCTTGATAATGAACCTGCGCATCCGCATGGTGATGACTATGTCGAGTTAAGTTATAAGTAAAAACACCGCTTACTACATGATTGCAGTTCCATGAATGCCTTGGTTGAACAGGTTCGCTGGGCTCACGAACTAACCCATAATGCTCAACATAATTTAGTATTTCTAAGGCAATTTTAGTCGATAGACAAACAAGCAAATACCCTGCTACACCAATGAGACCAGCACAGTAATAGGCAAAAATAGTCATCAATATCGAAACAAGCGACATACGTAAAAGAACGTTCTTAATGGAAATGAAATTTGAACCAATTTTATCAAGCCGTGCACTTTCTATTTCCCACGCATTCACGACGGTTCGATACATGGCTTTTGGTAAATGTTGATATACGGTATCACCTCGCGCAGCCGTTGCCGGGTCTTTAGTTGTTCCAACGTATGAGTGATGCCCATAAACGTGTTCTATAGGAAAAGCGACCCCCCAATTCAGTGCCATGGCAACTCTCCCTAGCCACAAATCAAAAGGTCTTGATGTCCGGTGCGTCAATTCATGTCCTGCTAACCCTCCTGCCGCGGTAGTTAAGATCATTAAGAACGGAAACATTAGCGCGTAGTGATACCAAGCAGTGTTGTTTCTCACTTCAATAACATCTATGTCTGTTATGCCCAATATAAACTTCCCAACACCAAAGACATCTTGATCCCCCACACCAAAAGCCCAAAACATTGCAAAAAACAAAGCAAATGCTGAAGGCAACGATAGATAAAGCGCTAAATCTAAAAAGAAAGGAAATTTATACGGCTTCTCATCATAATCCTGTTTAAGAATTTGATCTGTAACGACAACACCAACAAGATAAATTAACCCCGGTAACCATAACCAGTATTCACCAAAAAACAACCCTATGGTAACTATCGCTGTATAAACGGTTGTAACGTAAAATCGTAAGTATCGAAACATAAAATAACCCTCTTATTTCCAGTAATACTATTTAGATTGATCGGAAAATATATCAAAAAACAAATTATCTTTTGGAACACCTGACACCACCATCTTTTCAATAGCGGCTTCAATCATTGGTGGTGGCCCACAAAAATACCCCTCACTCCCCCTCACCTCAGCCCCCTCTATAAAATCAGTGACAAAACCACGGAGCCCTTTCCAGTTACTATCAGCAGGCTCCTCAGAAAGAACAGGAAGAAAAGTAAACTTGCCAGCCCACGATGACCGGATGGATTCTATTTGATCGGTATAATACAAATCTTTCTGAGTCCGCCCCCCCACTAACAACAAAACCTCTCTTTTTGCTTGCTTCAATCCAGGGCTTTCAAGAGCATTTTCAAGTATGGCAATAATTGGCGCAAGCCCGCTACCACCAGCAATACAAACCATTGCACGCTCACTCTCACGAAGATAAAACTCACCAAAACTCCCCTTAATGTTGATTTTTTTACCCAGAGCTTCACTCGATAAAAGCCAATTTGACATTTTTCCGCTTGGCACAGCCCTAACAAAAAATGCGATGCTAGAAGAACCATCAGCATTACAGGTATGGGCAAAAGAGTAACTGCGCGCAGGGTAGGATTTATCAATGACTGACACATTGGCATACTGACCCGGAACGTAGGTCATAGCCACATCCAAACGAACAACTATTTCAGAAATATCGTGAGTTAAAACCTTTTGCTCTACAATAGTGCCTATACACTCTTGCTGCTGTAAGGGGTTATTCGGTAACTCAATAACAACATCTGATTTCGGAATACTTTGGCAACCGAGAATAAAATTTTGGCTCAAATCTTCTTTTGACAAAAGATAAGATGAATCAGTTAACTCCTTAACTTTTCCCGACACTAGTTTGCATTTACAGGCGGCACACCCCCCAACCTTACAGCTATAGGGAAACGCAATATCCGACCTAACAGCGCCATTCAGTATCGTTTCCTTATGCTCCAATTGAATGGGCAAATTATTATCAACCGTCAATTGAAATTGCTTTTTCTCAAAGAATCTAAACATACGAATATGTGCAACCTTATGGTTTGTAATCTCTAAAGAAGTATAAGGTTTGAGTGCGACACAGAAATAGATATGTAAAAGGCCTAAAAGGGGTATTTACGGCCAAATCATGCCATAGTAGCTATAGAGAAAAAGGGAGCGAATACATGATCAAAACTGCTGCAGGTATTTATTTACACTACATAGATGGATATCTGAACGAACTGGACTTTGATAGTGAAGTGATTTTTCGAAGTACTGGACTGTCTTACCCCGACTATACCCAGCCGGGGGATCGAGTTGCGCTACAAGTTATCGCGAAGCTTATCGAGCAGGTTAATACGCACGTTAGAAGACCAGACTTTGCCTTTCAACTTGGACGCAAAATCCCCTTGATGGCTCATGGGAATCTTGGCGCTGCAATGCTAGCCTGTAAAGATTTACACGCACTATTAGTACTCAGCGAAAGGTTCTCTAGACTGGCATTCTCTTCTATCACACTCTCGGTAATCGAACAGGGGAATAACATTGCCTTTAAAATCGCCACAGATACAGGGTTCCCAATACTTGATATCGCTATCGTAGATGCGATTTTGGGGACATCCATGGAAAACCTACAACGATTAAGCGGTGTCAACATCCAGCCAATCAGCGTAAAAATTCGCCATAATAAACCTCAAAACTCCGAGTTCTACAATACTCTACTGGAATGCCCTATTGAATTCGATGCTCTTGACAACACATTGGTTTTTTCAAAAAAGACAATGGCAATCTCCCTCCAAACTGCAGATAACATTGGACAGGATATTTTGGTTGAAAAATGTAAAAAAGATTTAGATGACATTGAACAAGATTCACCATTAATCTCCCGAATAACTGATATCATTACCATACACCTAAGTACCTCCCCTTCACTTTTATTTGTCGCAAATACACTGCAGATATCTGAACGAACTCTTAGACGACGATTAGCTGAAGAAAATATTAATTACAGAAATCTGATAAAAGAAGTACGCCATGAAAAAGCATTGCATTTTTTGCGACATACGCAATTAAGAATTGAAAAAATTTCGTTGGAATTAGGATACAAAGAAACGTCTAATTTCAGAAGAGCATTCAAGGATGCAACAGGGAGATCACCGAGAGAATGGAGAAAACACGAAACATAGCAATAACACCAATAAGCTCAATGTTATCTATAATGAAAACGGTATCAAGCTCACCTTCCCACCCTTTTTACTGGTTCTACGCTTAAATAACACCTTCCACGCATAGAACCTCGGCTTTCGCATGGCTGGCTAACCCGAAATCATATTTTCTTTCAAAAAATGAACCAACATATTCATAACTAAAGCTTATATAGTGATCTTTAGCGGGAGCAAAGCCATAACTCGACGAGCGAGATGAAACGCGGGTTTCTAGTAGATTATTGTCTTCATCAAAATACAATATATTTACACACACTCCAGTTATGGGGTGCTCGTTATTGTTACGCAGCCTGAATATCGCGGTTTGTTTCCCTTTCCATGTCGAAGCTTGTATTTTTACAAACTCAAAATCGATATTTTTTATCATCTCCGTCTTTTTATCAAGACCGAAGTTTGTAGACTCACCGGTGGAGAGTGCTAGCAATTGTTCTGATGAGAGCGAAGAAACAAATTCCCTTACCGATCGCTCGGTTACAAATTCAACCAAATATGAAAGGGCAAACATGAAAAATACGCTCAAAAACAGCTTGGAATTGATGATTCCTAACAATCTATTCACTTAACATTCCATCCCTTACCTTCCTTTCCCATAATTAAACGGTTCATTTTATCACCTTGCCTTGCATCTACGCTGTGACTATCTTCTAATCGTACCTACAAATTGTTCTTTCTTTGAATAATCCCGTAAAAAACATCAGGGGCAACCATCTTGACGCTTGCGTGAGAGGCCAAGTCTAACGTGGCTTTCTTACCGCCGATAGAACGTTCGTTGTCATATCCAAATGTCAAATGGTAATCCCTGTTCGGTAGATAGATGTGGTCGTCTGAAAATGAGTAATTGGTTTCATAAACAGCCTTATTTTGGTCGCTAAAAAATATTACGTTTACGACTATTCCATACACCGCAAATTTTCCGGTGTTGCGAAATTTAAAAATTGCTTCTTGGCGTCCAAAACGAGTGTCTTTTATTTTTACAAATTCGAATATTACGTTTTTTGATATATCAATACCTCTGGCATCAATTAGTTCTTTGACTGGTATTAAGGTAGCCTTTTTAGACAGTATATCTTCTAGCTTAGCTTCTGTTACTGAAGATATATATAGAGGGATAATAGCTACGAATAATATAGCAAAAAGCATAATGAATTTAATGATCTTCCATGAATTTTTCACTTAATATATTCTTCCGTTTATGTAGTTCATAGTACAACGTCTAAGCCAACAATTTCTGCTTTAGCAAATGTCGCCAGTTCCAACTGGATTTCCTTATCATAAACATAACGTTCATATTGATACTGGAATTTTAATTCGTAATCTTCTCCAGGCAAAAATACCTTCGTCAAATAATATGCACCGTCGGTATCCAGTAGCTCACCATTTTCATTAAAAAACAACACATGTATCCTAAGTTCATCTATCGTATACACACTATTATTCCGTAGCGTAAATGTCACTTGTTGCTTGGTTTTTCCAGGTTTTTTTACTTCCAATAATTCAATATCTACGTTCTTAACAGTTTCTATCTTCCTTTCGTTACTTAGATTCCGGTCAGAGAGACTAATTAACGATTCTTGCAAAGTACGATCAGCTATTACCGAGGCATAAAAAATCATGAAAAACATAATTATTACACCAATAAATAATCTGGATTTAATAATTTTCAATAACATATCCATCCATAATGTGTGCACCTCACACCTATCTTACTTGTGAGGTGATTTTCCCTAAACAATATTCAAACTATTGTTATAACATTGCGACTAATAACCATGTTAGTGACTAGTACTAGTAACCACGCACATAGAATACCATAACTTAACCGTTCGAATATCCCCGCATACACGCCTAAAAACAAGGTTCGACACCTACCGTTTTCACTTTTAATTTTATCAATGGGCTGGAAATCGATAGTATACGCGTTACGTTTCCGATAGTAGGTAGTCGGACCATTCTTCTCCATGCTCATCCAGTAACGTTTGTAATAGCTTGTCAGAGCCGATACGCTTGATGGGTTTGCCATCGGTGCTACTACGAGTCCGCACTTTGATATCATCTGTATGATAGACAGAGAGCTCTATTGGAAACTGCCTATCAAGGTAGACATGTGTGTAGTCAACATATCGCCCAGAGCGATTAATCGTGACGTCTTTTCTTTCGTAATCCCAGGTCAATGCGTTCAATTGTATTTCTAATTGTTCAATGTGATCAAGAAATAAATGGATATCAATATCACTGCTTTTCTTGATGTTTCCCGTGCTGACCGATCCGATCAGCCTAGGGTTAAACTTTTCTAACGTTTGCATGACATCTAGAGCTGTCACACGCATGAGAAAGAGTTGTTTGGATATGTTGTTGCCTTCATGAAAATTGGCCAGATTTGCTACCTCAGCATTAATTTCTCCATTTGAGGGTAGGTCTTGAGATCGCACATAGGTATTCCCCTTATTGCCTTGTCCAAAGATACGTTTGACGGCCATCCGTTTGGCATCATGATATTGTTTTACGTGTTCTTCATACATCAGTCTGGCGGCCTCACGCACCAGTAGCTGTCGGATTATTGGGTTACCTTTTACATATCGAGTGTTACGCATAGTGTATGTCGACGTTAGTCGAAAAGTTGTTCAAACATCGGTTCCAATGGCCCTTAACATCACTGTGAAACACCGGTTGGGTATTTGAAAGATAAAAAATACTAAATAAGACGGCAGTTAAAAAACCTACCTCATTGATTGAGTTTAGTAGTTAATTGAGTTTAGTAGTTATCAGACAAGTCTGATATGACAGGATAGTGACGAAGTAACATATCAACTGCAGCGGTTACGCACATGACCTCTGCGTTAACGTCTCTACCCTGTAGATCCCAGCGCCGTAATTTCTCTAAGTCGATTAATCGCTTCGACCCTTTCCATTGCCTGCGGGTTCTTTTTTGACGGGTGAGTAAGTCAAGATGATGGCGAATAAGCCACACTATTTTAGGTGAGAGATAACACTCGATCGCGTCAGCACCTACGTCCGCGTGATTGGGGTAATCCATTGATTTCCCAATATCATGGAGCAAGGCTGCACAATGTAGGTGGGGGTCGTTTGATTGTGCTAACGCTAATTGATATACCTGTAACGAATGAAATAACGCATCACTTTCAGGATGATGGATCGACGTTTCTTCGACGTATTGCAGATCTTCAAGTAGGCATATTAAATACTGACGTATTGATGTGACGTCTTTGGGATGTTGTGATAACGAGGAGTGATCAGGATGAAGTAAGTTACCAAGAAGAGTAACAGTGTTTCTCATAGTGCGACCGGTCTGTGCCGGTTGTCAGGAGGTTTCGAGAGCAATGTAACGTCGAGTTTACCTTCTGTCAATGATTTTTTAACAATACCCTTCCCCTGTTACCTCCCCCATATTCCAAAAAAACTAGCCGATGTTTGTTTCTTAGAGGTTCATTGGGCCTCTAATATTTATTAATATTGTCATATTTCTGAAATATACATTCTTTATATTAGCGTCATGGCAAATCGGTTGCCTAGAATATCAAAAATGATAAAGCTAAAATTTGAAAGGAATTACTATGTATAGTGAAGTAAATAATAAAATGCCAATAGATACAGATGTGAAAAATCTATCAAGTGTAAAGCTAGGGTATATTATACGACTAAATTCTAGTATTAATGTATTAGTCGATAAAAACTTTATTGATGAAGTAACGAATGAACTCATCAGTAGAGGGCATTATAAACCTGAGCTTGAAAGGCGACTTCCTCATTAATTTTGTCGAGTAATAGAAAATTTTTTATCTAAATACATCCCACTATAAACACTCCCCAAAAAACTATTTTGCGACAAAGCGCTTGAATTTCATCAAGCGCTTTCAGAGGTTAAATCGTGAAACCTAATAAGCGATAATAGTAGGTCACCTTTCCACTAACGTTTGCTCACTCTCCGACAATGCCATTGGCAATCTATTTTCTTCAATCCATCGATCAATATAGTTAGCAACAGACTCCCAATTTTCTTGCAACAGAGTCCAGTGATTTCTGTCCGGGAATTGTTTGTAATCTGTCGCGGAGGGGCTATTTCTATACTTTGAGAAATTCGAATAGCTTAAACTAGCGGGAATAGTATGATCGTCTCCGCCGGATATCAACAGTAGCGGCGGCTTAGCAACCTCGGTGTCTATTTTTGCTGCCGAGGTTGGGGTCGCCCGCCCAACACGTCGAGATTCGGGGACTGAGTAGTCGAGGTAGGCCATTTGCTGTTCTTCTAGCTGCATATTGTTTACAAATCCAAATTGGAATTGTGTAAAGGTTAATTGTGTTGGTTTTGAGGCCGATAGAAAGGGATCAATATGCGGTTGATTGGCTTTTAAGAAATTGGGATCGAGGGAAATGACTCCTTGGGGTGGTGCAGAGTTTATTGCAATTCCACCCGCAGCAATGCCTTCTGATAACAGAATTTGGCTAATAAGGCCACCCATAGAGTGCCCAATCAGAATGGGTTGTTCTTCCAATGTGGCTATAAAATCACGATAGTATTGTACTACTTCGGGAAGTGTAAGTTCTGATAGTGCGCTGTTTGGGTGTTCGTCATTCAGCTCTTCGACTGATGCGTCATGCAACGGCCAAGCTGGACTGAATGTCGTGTAGCCCAATGATTGAAAATGTGATTCCCATTGACTCCAGGACAACGGCGTTAAATACATGCCGTGGATAAATACAACTGTATTGGAGGGGGCTATCGACTGGTAGCTGGTATCTCGTGCACCTTTTTCCTCAAGTACATTTGCTTTGCAGCCCCACAAGAATGTGATCAATATCACAATTGTTATTATTTTTACTGTTTGCATAGTAAATAGGTCTCAGTTAATAAATTAATTTTTAGCGTAAAATTATGATGTGTTATCAGTGTTCTCGAATAAGAGGAGTGAAAATGCAAAAAGGATTCGTAGGGAGAAAAATATAGTTAGTCGTTTACCATTTATTCAAAATGCCATGCTAACTAGTAGGACGTTACTAGATATGAGAATATGCGTAATTAGAATGGTATTTATAGAGAAAATGGAATGACGTTAAAAAATTTGGATGCAACAATGATTGAAGCTGCCCGTAGGGGAGATCGTGATGCGATGGAGCGCTTGCTTACAGAGAGTCAGCCCGATGTAAGACGCTATGCCATGCTGCACTGTAAAGTTAGCGATATCGATGATGCAGTACAAGAAGTCTTACTTGTGATAGCGCGCCGATTAGAGACTCTAAATGTACTGGCAGCGCTCTCAAGCTGGATCTTTAAGACTGTACAGCGTGAGTGCCGGCGCCTAGGCCGAGTAGCCTTGCGCTATGATCCGTTTGATGAAGCAGCGTTAGAAGAATGGATTCAATCTAAACCCGATGCCGAACTATTAAATGACTTGTTAAATGCTATTGACAAACTCCCCAAAGATTATCGGGATGTTATTCTAATGAAAGATTTTTATCAGATGACGAATCGAGAAATTTCCAAGGAATTGGGTATGAGTGTGGTCGGCACTAAAAGCCGATTGCATAGAGCAAGACTCGCTGCCCGTACACTCCTAATTGATTGAAGCAACTTTCTCTGAAGGATATTTTATATCGTAGTCTACCCTCTAGCGATAAAACCCAGTAAACACCCAAATTTAATGTCATTATTAGCGAGTTAATAATGTAGGAAGCAACATTGCCCTCAAAAAGTTTTTCTGCTTCTTTTTTGTTTTGATCGATTCGCTTGGGATAGTTAGCATCGAAATCAGCGTTCGAAAAATCCACAACAGATCTAACCTAACGTAATTCATTGACCGTCAATGGTTTTCCTCCAGAAACAATTGTCATGTTTTGAGTTAGCTGAATAATGGAAGACGGTGTCATGCCCAACATGCTTTTCACCGCATGGTTAAAGTGAGGTGCATCTGAAAATCCTGCACTGACGGCGGCCTCTGTTATGGAACAACCATGTGTCAATTTTATTGCAGTCACAAACAAGCGATGCCATAAACGGAAACGTCGAATAGACACTCCGGTAGTAGCTTTAAATAAGCGTTGAAGAGTTACCTCAGAGACGTTAACTCGTTTTGCTAAAGTTTTAATGGAGAGGTTAACTGTTGGATCATTTTTTATGATGTTAATAACGTCAATAATTCGTACGTCTACTTCCACTCTTTTTGGAGCTTGAATTCGCGTGGGAAAAGCCGCGAATTCAAGTAAATGTTCCGCCTCGCGATAACTCAGTGACTGACAAAGAATTTTTTCGAACGCAGCTGCTTGCAAAAACTCCTTGGAATTTCCAACAAAAATCGACTCAACGTGTTCATCCATAATCTGTTTGAGACGGAAAAAATCTTCACTACAGGGATCCAAATAACAATTTGCAAGACGGTTTCCATGGCAATCAATAGCAAAAGTAACCCCCGCGGGGATTAAAAAGGAGTTTGCACAAACCCGTTTCTCAGTGCAGGACTGCTCTATTGTAATAGGCCCATCAATTCCCACCAAAAAGGATACCGAACCCTGCGTTATAGGGCTCGATACCGGGTACGCTCCGATGTATAGAGAGCATCTTTCCCAAAGATACAGAATGGACCTTGCCTCCATTAATAGCGTCATAATCAAACCTACTTATAACGAAAGAATGGGCACATTGATCGATCCAGAAAGCGTTACCTTTGAAAACCAATCACCTCCGCTAAAACGGTACTGATTACTATAACCTGCTGCGGTAATGCCCACGATATCACCAGGTTCTAGACGAGTACTTACAGCCATCATGTCAATGTCATGTAATCCATCGCCACGCAGGGGGACTATTTGGTCGCTAACTAATTCTATGTGACGTGACCTCGCTCGTTTAACTCCTATGCCAATAAACACTACAGGTTCTTCCTGCTCCGTTGCAACAATACTAACGCGTAATTTAGGTATACCTGTCAAGCTCATGGCTCCGTCAAAAGTTTTCAATGGATAAAATGCAGGGCGAAGTGTGCCACTTAACTCAGCATGATCTTCAAGCCTGGGGTGTTTCATTGTCGGGGTAACGAACCCAATAAGCCGATCCAGTAGGTACAGTGGTGATTCAAAAAAACCGGAAAATCCGCTATTCACTTCAATGTTTTCGAATTCAAAGTATTCACCACCCTTGAGTATATCCCCCACCACAATGCCACGATCATAACCTTGAGTTAGACACATACCAGGGATATTTTTTGCCGCATCTTTCTTACCTTTTAGTTTTTCATCAAACCAATTAACAGCAACTTGAATAAGGTTGAGTTTTTTATCCCCACAATGGACATCGGATTCCAATGTATATCCTGGAATCAATGACCACTGAGTAAACGGTAAAAGATGTCCACCTTGAGCTCCGATAAAACGAATATCCTTACCTTTTCTTAATAAACACTCTCTATTACGAATCCCTTCATTGATCGGAAATAAAACATCCCGAAAACCCTGAATAATTAGCACATCAGCCTCAGGATACTTCCCATTTTGGCAGTTATGAAAAGTACTATGAGGAGAGAGGTAATCAAAAATTTCCTTTTCTATTATACCTTCACGAGCCTGCCAATAGGCTTGATTCAACAATGGTTCCATACTTCCAGGATTAAAGCTGTTACCGACTAGAATAAGTGTTGTTAGCCAGCCACTCTTGGGAACCCTATTGGGAGCAAGACTCGTCTCAAAACTGTTCCACGTATTAACCGGTATAATGGCATCGATGCGCTTATCCTGAGTAGCTCCCATCAACGAGGCCCCTCCTCCGTAGCTTTCTCCAATCATGCCTACCAAGGGGTCACGTTTTTCATCAACGGTTATTCTACGAAGATTCTTCTCCGCCCAATCGATAACAGTCGTCACATCCCGAACTTCATATTCAGGATCCATGACACGAATGATATCCTCGCTACCACCATGACCACGCTCATCATAGCTAATTACCCAATAGCCTTGTCGCCACGCCTCTTTTGCAGCCTTACCTGGATATACTAACAGACCATAAATGCTAATTGGCCCCGACATTCTGAACACACCAAACCCATGGGCGTGAAGAATAAGGGGTGCTTTTTCACCAGGTGCCAGCGCAGGCTGAAAAATAGTAGCCCGTAAAAGTTTCCCATCATGGGTAGGTATATTTACGTCAAAATACGTTTCTTCAAGCCCTTCATTTCCCAGCAAATAGTTTGGAGCAGAGGATGGAACCGTAGTGCAAGATGTCATTAACAAACTAGATATTACGATAAAAATATAAACACTGATATTATTCATGAAATTTCCATATTATTTTAGTTTTCTTATGGCGTTCTTTGCTTACATCTTTAACCAGAGCCACCGCTAACTGCAAATCTTTAACATTTATCCTATTTTTTCTCGCAACAAACGAAAACCACATAACGAATTTTAGAAAGTAAATTTTACGAATTTATCTTATTCAACTTATCGAAATATTTATGCAGCAAACATTGTTCTTTTTTGTAATTCCAATTTGATGTATTACTTTATATTTCACCTAATAATTTTTACAATATATAAGCCACTTGATAACTTCCTATAGCTATCGCCCAAAATCTTATGGCACGCATACTTAACCACCGATAAAAACACAGCATCCAGCGCGGCGTCTTGTAAAAAACAGATGATAAATTTATATTATTTAAATTTTAGTCCAAACAGACTAGCAAAATTATTTACACCTTTATAAAACAAAATACCTATTTTATATTTCTATTTTCTTGTAACCATTTTCGATAATGAAACATATATTATTGGGCTAGCTAACAGGAGACTTTGAATGTGAGTATGAACAGAAGTGGATTGATTTCTTTCATGGGCTAAATAATGACAGCATACTGGTAGGGTACTTGAGTACCAATGGGATAAACATTCCTTAATTGATGTAGGGATGGGTATATTACAGTCCAGTGTAGATATCCCAAGTGGTAGTAGCACAAATTTAAACAGCAGGGATCCTAAAGACATCATTTATACGCCCTACAGTGGTTATCACGCAAAAACAAACATTACCGCATATTTATTCGAATTTAATTATTTAACGGTTTTCTAGTTCCCATAGATAACTACCTGTCTTATAGATTTTTTATACTAAATGAGAAAACACTGTGAACTCTTGGTGCCTTCGAATCGCATTCTTTGTAGCCTTTATGCAGCTAACTACATCAAACTTTGCACAACATGACCTAGAGCCTGTTCGCCTATTCTCCAACGGTCAGTATCCTTTAAATTTTCACATGCAAGTGCTGGAGGACAAAACCAACAGCCTTACCATTGACGGTTAACTCACCGGCATATTTAGAGCGTTTTGTTCCCAACAACACCCTGCTGTCCAATTTTGGTGTCACACAAAGAGAATCTCTCCACCTCACTACCCTCGCTAACAGGTAATGTACTACTCGCTGAGGATAACGTGGTAAATCAACAAATCATCAAATCATCAAAAGAGTGCTAAAGAAAACAGGAGTTAATGTCATTGTTGTCAATGATGGCCAGGAAGCTTGCGAATATTGTGACAAGCACACGCCAAATTTTGTGTTGATGGATATCAATATGCCCAATTGCAATGGGATAGAAGCAACTAAGTACCTACGTAAGAAGCGGTATACCATGCCTATTTTTGCGCTTAGCGCGGAGACTGATCAAAAGAAAATCGATGCAGGATGTGACGACACTTTAAGCAAACCTCTCGATAAAAAGGCATTATACCGCACATTAACGCACTATCTATCGAAGGAGCAACAAGCGGTCACATTACACTATCCTCAGAGTTAGCACATTGACCACAGAATCCTCGCCATCATCGACACCAATAGTACCATCTCCCCGATGACCGAAGTATAGACTCTCGCTTCTCAAAGTAATCAATAAAATAACTTAGTCTGGCTTTGTCCGTTTACGAGGGAAAATCCCTAGTACCCCTCGTAGGAAAAACCATGTTGAGTATTTGGATGTAGCTTGGTGCGGCTTGATCTATAAATTACAATCATTCCTGCAATGTTCTTAATGTTACTCGGCATAGTCGTCACTCCTTTGCTAGCCAACCACTAGAAAACGACAGTAATATTCGCACCGTGCAGGAATTACTAGGGCACACAACCCCTAACAAGCTGAAACTTGACCGAATCAATTGGTCGAGACTATGATTCCTAAACAACTAATAGATCCCTCTTAATATTTGCAACCTGTTGTCAGAACAAACGATGCTTTAACCTACCATAATACTACCGTAGAGGTTGTTATGGCCAATCGTGGTTTGTATCAGAAATGCCAAACTGACGCCTCATTGCTCCTTATTTTGATGAGTTTTCGTTGTTTCGAATCCTTTGAAGAGAACTTGGATTATATCTTTGACCTATCCTTAGAAGAGCGAACGCAGATAGAGGTAACATCTGCGTCGAAGTACCCGGAAAAGATCTCAGAAATAGGCAGTCAATTTTTTCTGCGTAAATACTAAAGCTTCCTAAATATTGCACTTAAAATCCAACTTAAGCTGTCTAGGTCATAGATAATAACAATTTAAAGTAGGAGTGATTATAGGATGAACGAATACCAGCCCTCAATTAGACCTTATTCAGCCCCCCTCGAAATTGTCATACTCTTGTTTGTACTTTTATCACCAATGAACGCATTGAGCGCACCAAAATCCTCGCAGGAAATAACTCTTGTAGGAACCAACGGGACAAACAACTCATCCCATGGAACATTACTGACGCTAATCTACACTGAAGCATTTAGACGCCTTGGTTATAAATTAAGGTATTATTCTTTCCCTGCAAAACGCGCAAGCCACCTTTCTGATTCAGGTCAAGTCGATGGTGAAATTCACCGCGTTGCAGGCTATGGTGAAAACCACCAAAACCTCATTAAGGTTGAGGAATCACATTTCTCTATCCATTTTTCCGCTTACGGAACTGATACTTCTATTCAACTTTTTGGTTGGGACAGCCTAATAGATTCAAACTTTATAGTTGGATACAGAAGAGGGGTCCAGCGATGTGAATTGATACTACCTACGTTACTTCCAAAGGAGAGGTTGGTCATTGTAAATTCCACAGAACAAGGCCTAAGACAGGTTCTAGGCGGAAGAAGTAAAATATTTATCGACGTCGAACTATTATTGAATCAACTTATTGACCAAAGAGAATTTAAAAAAGAAAATTTGCGGAAACTTGGCATAATGGAAAAAATTGATACTCATGCATTTCTGCATAAACGACACGTTAAGCTTGTGCCAAAGTTATCCTCCGTTCTAAGAAAAATGAAGCACGAAGGCCTCATCAAAAAATACAAATCTATGTTATAGAAGGTTAGATTGCAAACATAATACCTTTAGCTAAAACTAAAAGTGATGTTTGGGCTTGCGCTAATTGATTCCTAAATGTACTTATAGTTTTTGAATAAATGGGAGGAAAGTAACAAATCTATAGTACATGTCCAACCTGAATCTGTGCTTCAGCATCTAGATAGCGTATTTACCAAAGTAAATACAAGCGTTTAAATAACTTCTATCGTTATGAAGGCAATACCATTTAGAATACATATTCAACGGCCACACCTACAAAGCGCTCAAAGTCCCTAGGAATTAGGTGCATCAGTAAATCACCACCGGCATTTCCATTTATGGTAATGCCGTTTATATATTGCTCATCGAAAAGATTGTTAACAAATACCTTACCTCTAAATTGATTACTCCACTCAAATCCTGCTCCCACATCGACAATAGTATATGCCGACTGTTGGGCGCCGTTATTGCCTGCTGCATCTAGATTCACTTTGCTTTGCATGCGCAAATTTCCGTCTATGAACGCTTTTTTCGTTATCAATGAAAAATCGTAACGGCCGCTGATGGTGGCTTTCCATTTTGGTGTATTGGCCAACGTCTGGCCAGTTAGATCTTGAGTATTACCATTGACCGATGAAATACATCCCTGGGCCTGAGTTTGCCCAGAAAAACAATTAGCATTGGTGAAGTCTAAATAATAAGCATCGATATAACTCAGAGCACCTTCAACACTGACCCCATTGGAAAAGACAGTGGAGAAGTCAATTTCAACTCCTTGCGAAATCACTTCAGGAACTGACCCCAATATATTACGATTGTTTACTAGATCACGCACAGTCAATTGCAAGTCGTGATACTCGGTATAAAAAAGACTGGCATTGAGGCGTAAGGAATTATCGAACCAGTAGCTCTTTATCCCCAGTTCAAGAGTGTCGGAGGTCTCTGGGCTGACAGGTTCTTCGTTAAGAAACAGGTCTTCGCTGAATTTAAAACTGGTATTAAATCCTTCACCTTTAAAACCCCGTGAATAGCTACCATAAGCCATGATGCTTTCATCTATATTTAGCTTTAATCCAGCTTTTCCTGTCATGGTGGTGACACTGCTTTGATTTTCGATACCGGCCACATCTCGTGTCGAGGTAATCTGTCCATCACTCAGAAACGGATTATTTTGTGTATAGGCCACCCGAGATAATTTTCCGGTTATTTTGTCATGGAGAAAACGAGCTCCCAAAAAGGCACTAAGGTCGTTGGTGAGGTGAAGGTTAATTTGTCCAAATAATGCGGCATTCCTATTTGTGATCGTATTGTTGGCCAGATTGGATTCTACCAGATAAGGGCTGTTAGAAAGTGTTCTGTGATCACCGGAAGTATCTTTAATTTCCGACTGATAAAAATATAACCCAACCACATAATCGTATTTTTCATGTAACTCTGAGGTGAAGCGTAGCTCTTCACTTAGCCAATTTACATCCCTGTTTTCCTGTTGGCTTAAGCTGAAGGGAAGCTGTGTTTGATCGTTATCCCGATTACCGCCCTGCTGCCAGTGTCGATAAGCCAATATGTTCGTCATAGAATGATTACCTAGTTGCCATTGGGTATTCAAACTCAGCCCCCAGGCATCTGTGTTGGCAACTGGATCACGATCCAAATTCACCTCATGGTTGTCGTCACTTCCTGTAATGCCGGTAATATCACCCGCGGTGGTCGCCGCGCCGCTTAGCCCAACAGCCGCAGGATCGGTTAAAATGCTGTCGCTGTTGCTGCGTAGCACCCGCACACCTTCGGAGCTTTCTTGCCTAGAATAATCCGCACTAAACAACCATCGGGCGCCTCCTGAGGGTTGCCATAATAGCTTTGCTTTCGTGCTATGGGTATCGTATCCATTCAAGTCATGATCGTTGAAACGGTTAGTAACATTGCCCTGATATTCGCGGGTCTGGGCGCTTAAGCGATATGCCGTCGTAGAATTAATCGGGCCTGAGGATATATAAGACACCAATCGCTCATCATCGTTTGTGATACGGCTATTGATCTGATTTATGGTTTTATCGGTACTCGGCTGGGGGGTAATAATATGAATCAAACCGGCCGAAGCATTTTTACCAAATAAAGTGCTTTGTGGCCCATAAAGTATTTCGATACGCTCTATATCCACTAAATCATCAAACCCAGCCCCTCCTCTGGCCATTATTACCCCATCCACCATGGTGGCAACACTGGGTTCAACTCCAGCACCAAATACCTGAGTGCCAATGCCTCGAATTTTGAAACTGGATTTAGTGAAATCAATTCTTTTATCGTATACCAGGCTAGAACTGATGTGGGACAACTCACTGATGCGGGTTATATTGGCCCGGTAAATCTGGTTATTATTAATAACCCGCATGGATAAGGGCACATCGCCTATATGCTCTTCACGCCTCTGCGGGGAGACCTTTATGTTAAGCAGCTCCTCAAGAGACAGGGAATATAATTCACCAGTTGTTAATGGTTGAACAGTAGATGCTGAGCAAAGACCTTGGAAAGCAAGTGATAACAAGAAAGTGAAATGCTTAAACAGAAGTCTCATTTTAACACCACTGGAAAGGGGTAAATTAAGATTATAGCTTAGCATACTCGAAGATATGTAGAGTTTAAGAATATGTGGAGGTACAATGCTCCAGCTTAAAACAACGTTATTGAAATCAAAGGTTCGATCAGTAGAAAATACAAGTTCACTCCGTATATTATTGCTGCTCCGAGAGCCCATATTTCTTTAGTATGATGTCCCAATCAACATTTTTTGATAAACCTCTCGAAAACTGGGAGATAAACTTATATTCAGCTTGGAGCTTTTTTGTAACCAAAATGTGCCGACCATAGGAAATCAGCGGCATTGAGGAAACATACAACTGTCCATCTAATTGCATGCTTTTAATATAGTAGCTCAGCTGTGATTTTGGCAATGTTGTAACATCAATCCTTTCATGTAGGAGCTTTTTTAAATTCAGCACTTCTTTTCGAGCATTCATGCGGATAATGTCCCTTTTCCTCATTGCCTCCATTAAACCAGGATATCGCCTTCCCTAAAGGCCGCCAAAAACTAAACCCTTTAATGATTCTTCTCTTCCATCAAATTCGATTTTCGGTCTACTCTTGAAATAATTTCATTTTGATCTGTAAGGATCGCTGGCCCCCATAGATATTTCGTTTGCGCGTTTTCACCCATCCATTCCCAATTCACGAACAGCACAATACCCTGCTCTCCTGCGTCCAAGTACGCATCAAGCCGCTTGCGGGGATAAACGATCACCTGAAACTGATAATTTTTTTCTGCATGAAGGTTCAACAATTCTACGAAATCATAGACCAAACCCTGCCCCTTCCCAGTAACAAACGGTGGAACATTATAATATGTCCAGGCTCTGATGACGTTTTCAGTTGCACCGGTTACTGAAGGAAAAACAAGTAGCATTATCAAACACTTGTTTAGAAACGCAATAAGACAAGACGTCCAACATTTCATATCGGCCTCTCCAAGTATTGTACCCTAAGAGCAGTGTTTAAAAGCGCAACACTGCAATTACATGTAGCCCTACAGATGAAGGTGATGAGTAACCTCAGTATCTTATCACTCTTGAGCTGGGATCAAAAAATGAACCTAACGACTCGACAGCCCTTGTCCATTTTAGAGTTGTGCGCCCGTTATTGCACGAAGGGCTTCCTGGGCGCAAGGTCTGTACAAAAACAAGCTATACTTACCATGATAGGTATTTTTCGGTATCACAAAACTTGGCTTTATCACGATATGCCATAAGGGCTATCAAAAGAAGCGGGTATGCGCATGAACAGAACAAAAACATTGGTTACAATCGTGATGTTGGTATTCTGCGTGAATGTGTCTAGATCCCATGCCGAGAATACCGATATGTTTTCGTTGTCCCTTGAGGAGTTGCTATTAGTCGAAGTTATATCTTCAACAAAAACGAAAAAACCTCTTGCTCTTGCTCCCTCAGTGATAACGGTATGGACCCAGAAAGATTTTAAAGAAATGGGTCTAAGAAGTATCAGAGAATTATTGGAAAGAACGGTAGGATTTTTTTCGAGCATGCAATTTTCCACTCCGATAATAGGTAATCGAGGATTTATTGCTGATGGGAATGAAGCTTTTCTATTTTTGATCGATGGCCACAGTTTAAATAGCTTATCATCCACTGGAGCTGGGATAGAATACGTTGTACCGAACCTTAATAAAGTAAAAAGAATTGAGATAATCCGTGGTCCTGGGTCAACCCTTTGGGGTAACGACGCGGCATTGGCGTTAGTAAATATTATCACAAAAAATGGCTCTGATGCTGCAGGCCTTCGTATAACGACAAGCTACGGTTCAGAAGATAAACAGAAAATGCTACATTTATCATACGGAGAGAGCATAGATGATGATTTAGATTTCCTTTTATCTATGAATTACTCTCAGATTGAAGGCTTTGGGGAACATGTTGATGTTTACAACGGCCCCTATCAAAATAATGATTTTAATGGCTCCGATAGATCACCGCTTTTTGGACTGGAGGATACCTGGGAGATACACGCTAAAGCCCAGATAAGAGATATCACGCTAACGGCGCACGCCTCAGATATTATCGGGCCTGACTTATGGGGTGGTAGTTCTCGAGATACCGCATTTTGGAGCAGAAAACGTCACACCTACTTGGAAGTTGGCATTGACAAAGATGTTGGTGATGAATGGGGTATTGAAACAAAGGTATTTTCTGATTTTATGGTCACCTCTCCTCATACTAGAAACAAGAACATCTCAACGGATGCTACAGAAGCAAGAGAAGAAAACCTATCCAAAGAGCAAAATATTGGTCTAGATGTGTTGGTGACTAAACTCGTTCTAGAAAACCATGCTCTAACGTTGGGATTGCGATATGTAAACACAGAAATTGATCCCGTCATTTCGTACGGTGATTTGGATTCTGTAGGCAGTAATTCGAATCTTGCCTTAAAGGTTGACCCTTCTACAAATGATATTTCACAAGCAATTTTTGCTGAAGATGATTGGAAAATTAGTGAAGAGCTAAGTGTTATATTTGGAGTGCGATTGGATAAAAACAACCTAAGAGAGGATAGTGAAACCGTTTTGCCTCGATTAGGAATAGTGTATTCTCCTAGCGCCCCTTGGATTATTAAATACCTCTATAATACCGGCGTTGTTCGACCACCGGTAAACATTGGTTTTCTGGGATCCACACCAATAAAAACCACGAAGGATGAGGATACTGGTGAAAATATCAGTTTTATTGAAGTGGGTGCAGATAGGTCTGAAGAAGTTCAAGCACATGAAATTCAGATAATTTATCAGGCAGATAAATTTGAGGTCCTCTCTACATTGTATCAGGTCGAACTACAGGATTTTTTCACATGGTCCGGTCAGTACGCCACTGATGACGGTACGCCAACCGGGACAATAACAACAAATGATGGCCAACTAACTCGTTTTTCAATCATTAATGCCAATACTATTACCTCTAGAGGGTTAGAGCTGGAGGCGAGCTATCGACCATCGGCTAGTGTCAATTTGTACGGTAATCTTTCCTATGTCTTCTCTTCAAAAACAGATTCTTTTATCGTAGAAACCAATGGATTTGTAAGTGATATGCAAGGTGGTTCCCTATTTAGTAACGATAAAACCTTAAATGGGTTCCCTCACTTTATGTTTAATCTTGGAATAAACTATAGAACCACCGAAACAACAAATATCAACGTACACTGGCGATATTGGGATAGGCTATCCACGTTAGCCAGCAACACTAACCCCAATTCATCAAAATACGTAGATTTAGGTTCTGAGAGTTTTGTAGATGTTAGTTATTTCCATGATAACGTTTTAGATTCAAGTATTGATATAAATATCTTTGTTAAAAATTTATTTGATAATGATGATTCTAAAGTGGGGCTTATTTCCGGTGGCTACTGGACTGACCGGTCGAGATCATTAGGTTTTATCGTCTCAATAGAGATTTAATCATCTTTTGATATTTTGTTCAGTAACATTTCAAGTAGTCTTGATCAGTAAAAAATTATTATAAATAGTATAACTAAAAATTACGTTATATTATCGGTGATATTAATGGAACAGTTTACCCTTGGGGCTAATTATAAAATTCGGTCAAATGGCTGGATCACTCGGCACACAGTTGCCGCCGGAAGCGCGCGCCGCGTTATCCAAATTGCAAACCAGTAGTACCTCGATTCCATTTGAAGAAGTAAGGCATATCATAGAGCAAGATTTGAACGCCCCCATCGAGTCTTGTTTTGATGAGTTTGAAGAAGTTGCCTTTGCCGCTGCCTCCATAGGGCAAGTCCATAAAGCGATGCTGAACGGCGTCGAAGTGGCCGTTAAAGTACAGTATCCCGGTATTGCTAAATTGATTTCAATGGACCTTTCTCTGGTTGGAAATATGATGGCCACTTTTTTAGCCGGATCCTCTTTGCCTGGAAAAGCCATGGCTCAAGAACTAAGAGATAGAATCGTCGAAGAATGTGATTACCTGAATGAGGCACATAATCAACAAATGGTGAAGAGTCGTTGTGATGGGCTGCCTAATGAGCATGTGCCTGGTGTTGTTATGAGCCATACTTCAAGTCGTGTACTGACCACTGAATTTGTACGCGGGATGAGTTTTGAGGAGTTTTCTAAATCCGCGTCTCAAGAAGTCAAAGATAAAGCAGGTCTTGTTGTATTTTCTCATGCCATGCAATCTATATTTGATTTCTGTTATTTTAATGGCGACCCACATCCAGGAAACTATCTGTTTCATGATGATGGCAGTGTTACGTTTTTGGATTTTGGGTGTATCAAAAAGTTCAATGTTGAATTCATAAGAAATTGGAAGGAAATGGCAAAAACTGTCCTGGAGAACAATAAAGAGGAAAACATACACGCCGTTAATACAATGGGGTTAATAGGTAATTTCAAAAAGTTTGATCACGATTTTCAATGGGATATGTTCCAGCATCTATATGCACCATTTTTGACAGATGATAAGTTTGTGATTAATCATGGATATAATTCAGAGGTCAGTCGACTAATGCTATGGGAAAATAAAAACCGATTCAGCATGACTTTACCGAGTGACTTGTTGTTTGCTAATCGATTACAGTGGGGGTTGTACGGGTTGCTAGGGGATCTCAAAGCAGCCAATTACTATAAACCTGTATTTCACAACGCAGTTTATGGTGACGAAAAACCGCTGTTCTCGACATAATACGCCAAAGCACCTGATGGCTTTGCGTAAGACGTTGAATCGAATGGCCGCTTTGTTCAATTTTTGCGTTCTATCTGAAACCCCATGAACATCGGCAAAGTGGTAAACTTGCCCCTGGCGCCGACATCCCAAATGACAGCTTTATAAACTCAAGAGACAATTGACCGTTTTGTTCTCATACTTTTTGAACGAATTTTCAAAGAAGTTAGATTTTTGGAAGGCCAAAAGGTCGCTATGTTTATATTGCTGCCATTTTGGGTGTCTGCACAAAGGGCAAGTTCTTCCAATTGCCGCCAAGTTAGATTCAAACCAGTTAACCTAAACCTAACGAAAGCGGACATTTACTCTATCTCAATTCCAACCTTTTTGGCCTGGAACGGTTATTCACTTCCCTCTAAGAGCATGCCTAATATCCGTTGGCGATTCCGGGTTTACTGCCAACTCTCCGAGCCCATTAATGGTATCTACGTTGATTCATTATGATATTAGTTCACCCGGAGCCGGTTTAGCATCCTCTTAAGTAACTATAACACCAATGTAATAAGACCAGCGTGACCAAGCGTATCGTCAATCTAAGAGGGTACTGTACTAGCTAATCAGCTGCACGTTTGAGCACTAGGGAAGTCTCAGAGTAGTTGAGATAAACCCTGTACAGTATGTAAAGACACCCTTTACTTTGTTCTTATCAATTACGGTTAGTTTATAACTATCGACGATTGCCCCCCCCCCATAAAGCGTGATCAGCCGTCGTAGAAATTTGGATCGTGGTTTCATTACTTTCTACCACATTCACTGTGACAGGTTCGTTCGGCCGCAGCGCAGAGTACAGCTCTATCTCATCATCCAATGTATAGAACGCCTGGATAGATCTAACGGCTGGTGCTCCCGAAATTGAGTCGTAATTTGATACATAAATCTATCGCTTATTGCCGACGCCGAACGTCCTAAGTTTGTAGCCATAAGTAGCATCAGTGGTGTTTCCCTCTGCATCAGAGTTAATACCTTGAGTAACAGACTCTATCACGCAGTTACCGTATTCAAGAGTCTCGTTATAGGTATCTTTTTCAATCGTCAGTTCTTCTTCGACGAGGTAATCTAATGAGTTAATCTTCTTAGCCTCAAATTCCCATGTATCATAAGATCCCGAAGTAGGGGCATCGTTTTCAATATCTGTCGAAGTCATCGATACATTATCTATAATAGTAAAATGAAAACCTGCTAACGTTATTGCTGATTCACCGAAGAGCGTAAGTGATATCGGACTCCTACTCCAGCAATTACCAGTTTTCAGAACACCATTGTCACTTGTTATATTGAATATGATTCTCATCTGACTTTGTTCAATATTCGGACCGGATGCCGACCCAACAGCTAGCCATGTACCTTCCAATGAGGAATCATCAACATTATCAGACGCACCATCGTCTAGATCAAAGGGCACTAAAAGGACCTCATCAATATCCGACTCAGCTACTTCCGCCGCAGCCACCTAAGCAAGCAATGAGTGTTATAACTGAGAGTAAGTAGACCTTAGATATAAGCAGCCTTCCTTGGGAAACGCCGATAATATTAGCTAGTGGTTTTCGTGAGTAACATCTGAACGACGCACAGTACTCTTAGTTAATGCTGTGATCAAACAGAATATGGTTACCATTTGTACCGTCAAATTCGACAAAACCAGCTGAGGATAGAGGTGTCTTTAGTATCCATAAAATGACTGCGATACATTCCCGAAACTGAAAACAAAAATTAACATTACGACACTCATATTCTGTTTGCAGATTCACGATCTACAGACCTAGTCATCTCAACTGCATCTAACTCTATTAGGATTTATTATGATACGGATGTTTCTAATATTAATGTGTATTACTTTATTGAATTCCTGTGGAGGCGGTGGCTCGAAAATACCAACTGACCTTTCCTGAGCAAGAGCAGGCGCACAATCTTGATGTTCAGCGCCGTTACTGTCTGTTGAGGAAGGGTTAACGTTGGTCGTGTTGGTGGAATAATAACTGCGGACTCATGAGTAATGAGCCCGCAGTTATTAGAGGAGATTAACGAAGAAACCTACTCTTTGGTAAACGTAAATGTGTCATGCGAATATTCAGCATTGGGTACCGTTAATGTGTTGATGTGGTACTCGTATTCACCGGCAGGCCAGATCGCGGGAATGCGGTAAGACGCTCCTGTTTGATTGGTTTCTTCACCCGGTAGTAGGGTGAAATTTTTGGGTCTGTTGCGGTTGTAGTGTACGCCGTTTGGCCAAATAATGTATTCCCAGCGCTTAAAACTTTGTGTTGTCGCTGAGTTGTTTTTAACGTGACGACCAAAATACATCCGTCCACCAGTAGCGGGTACTGGGACGTTGTTGTGTGCGATGTCCACGTCAATCGGTTCCGGTGTAACGGGGCCGGTTGAAATGCTCGTTAAGGAGGCATTAAAATTCACATTGCTAGCGTTTATAAAGAGATCTGAAAAAACAATATCTGCAATTTGCGGAAAGGTATCGGCTATTTCCAGTGAGGGGGCTGGTATGGCAGATTCATAGGCAAGGGATATGCCGAATACAAAGTCGCCGTTAGATGCTTCGTTGATGTCATTGCTAGAAAATAGGGTGAAATTTGGAACAAGATCACGATTAATGTTGAGAGGAGTGATGGCAACGGCGGACGTGTTGTAAGTAATGCCGTTTACGGTTACTTCGATCTGACTACCTTGAGTGTTGTCATTGTAATACCCAAAGTTTAGGCCATCGCCACCTTGTAATACCAAATCTGTTTCATAGGTGAGTGACCCGGTGATTGCGTCGCCAATGTTTACGTCTACGCCAAAAGACACATTTTGAACGACAGCCTCAAACGTAACGCTGACAGTTTCTGCGCTTGCAATGCTCGCAAAGGGGAGTGTGGCGCAGAGTGCGACGGTGGCTATTCTATTGGTTTTTCTCATACTTAACGTCCTGTTGGTTGTATATAAATAGTGTTTTGGTTATCACGTTAAAGAACAAAAATAAATTTAACGTCCTTGATAAACCAATGTTAGTGTAGGAGAGATTATTGGTATATCAACAACACAAGGAGTCGTTTTTTTGATTGAATACGCTTTAAACAAAAAAAGGGAGGGGGCTGATTGTTCGTTGCGCAGATATTTATCTAACGAATTGATTTAATTAAAAATTCTTTAAATCAAAATAAAATTTATTACACCCTATTACATGTCGAAATGGCTGGGCTGTTTTTAACGGGGTGATTGATAAGGGTGAATGGCTTGTTTTTCAGAGGGTTATGTCAAATAGACGGCTCTGTTTATAAAGACGTCAATTGGGATGTCAGCATCAGGGGTGCTTTTTGTCACAAAGAGGTCAAAATTAGGTATGGAAGAAAACAAGCAAACTTCGAAAAAGCGGACATTAGAAATAACGCCCAGCGTTGGAGGGTTTTTATGGTTTGGCCGTTTTCGATTTTTGGCCAAGCTTAAAAATTTCCCTAACCGCGCCTTGTTAACTTTTGACGCTAATTACATGATCATAAGATTTTGTAATTGATCAGATAGCAAGGTCCGCAATCTCAGGACAGTGTTTCGTGTAATTATGCACCATTTTGATAAAGTCTTCTTCTGACCATTCGTGCCTTTCAGTTCGGACTGCTTGTATCTTTGACGTTACTCTATGCTGTATTTCATTGAGCCATTTGGTTGTGTCGCAAATAGCAATTTGGCAAATATTTAGACCTCTTTAAACGCTACAAAAATAGGGGTTTTGAAATAATGGAAATTCGATAAATTGCTATTTGCGACACAACCGTTTTATCCATCCGCCAGCGATCACCTGGTCGTTCCTTGTTTTTATGGAAGGCCTTTTCCAGCGTTGGCGCGTAGTGAACAACCCATAGATTCAGGGTATTATGATCAATTCTGAGACCATGCTCTGCCATAATTGCTTCAATGTTACTATAGCTCAGCGCATAAGATCAGTACCAGCGCACGTATTTAGATATTATGGCTTTCGGTGTGTGGCGGCCTTTGAAGGTGATCATTGGTTGCTCAGTTTGATAGGGTTTTGATATATGATTCTACCATGCGGTGAGATGGCTTCGCGGGATGCGACGGAACCTTTAATTTTGGATGTAGCCGCCGATTTCATCATCACATTTAAATAAAGACAAATAAGTATCAATAAACCAACCCTTCGCACCATCAACAGCCAATATCTGATCTCTCGTTACAGGGTAACAATCAAAAACGTCACTTGATTCAAATGGCGAAGACTCGCTATTCTCGATTTTCATGATTCGCCCCTCGGATGTCGACCATATATGGGATGTAATATAACAGTCTTGTTCATTTGTATCTGGCCACTCTCCGGTAATAAAAGAAACCCAGATATGCCTCTCACCTTTGTGCTCAAGAAGTCCAACGCAAAAAATCGTATGTTTATCCTCAGCATAATGATAAATACCTCGAATAATCCTAATATCGTGATCTTCGCCACAATTGCAGGCTCGAAACCGTTCTTTTCTACTTTCAATATAAGGTACGAAGCACATGGTTCTTTCCACAATTTATTAGGCGTAAACTATCTTTGATATTTCAATCTTATTTTCCACTATATGCATAGAAATACCAATCACTTTTCGTAGCATCCATCGAATTATAAAACCATGTTGCCGAAACCTCCCTTAGGATGTGCTTTCGCTTATTGTTTGAAGCGGAGGTGTGGGCTGTGTGAAAATTTCGATGATGGGCGATTAGAAGCCGATAACAATTTCACTGAGCAGGAGATTCAACCCTTTTCCATAGCGAGAAAAATTTATGTTTTCCAGCTCTGTCGATGGTGCCAAAACGTTGTGCTTACAACTTGGTTTGATTCAGACGGTGAAACGCTATCATCTTGACCTTATTCGTATTACGTTAAGGTCTTGGAAGTTATGCCTCATTGCCAGACGGTTGAGTATTATTAGGTGCTACGGCCATGGAATATTGACATGGAGACGTTGGTGCTGTTGCGGTGGCCGCATGACGGGGTTGGGTATGTTGTGCAGATCCAACGGTTGGTACGCTTACAAATTTTCTATGTAGAGCTGAGGGTGAATACGAATAGGGTGTTCTCAAGCTCTCAAGCTCTTAAGATATTGAGTATAAATATTTTGAGAGTTTGCATGAATAATTCAATGCTAACAGAAAAATGATGTCATGTTGATTTTGTGCTTTGCTTCAGCATTCGCAAATGTCCTTATTCAGTTTTACCATAATTAGGGTGGCAACTAGATATGTATTGTTTGATATGTAGCCACGTGATAGGCTGCTCTGGTTTTATTTAAAGGATTTTTGATTACCAATCGGAAAGGCAAAGGGATTTGTAAGTAACACAATGTTTTTTTGTGTTTGTCTGCGACAACAAGACCCTCTTTTTTTCACATATTGGTCCTCACAAGATTACTATACATTTGTTAAGGAGAACTTTCGATGAGAAGTCAATCAAGCAAACTCGTATTTTTATTGGGGAAGTCAAAGTTTATCTTCGTGGTCTTGTTGGCTTTCTTATGTATGGCTTGTAAACCGGCGGCCAAAAATCAAGATGTTGTTGTATTAAAGGATACCTCTGCGCCGATTACTTTAGAGGCATCCAATTCGCCCACTAGCTGGACTATTGCCACACCGCCAACACAAGGCTCTCTAACTGGCGATGCCCCGGATGTGATTTACTCTCCTGAGTCGAGCTTTATCGGGCCTGATTCCTTTACCTTTACTGCTACTAATAACGACGGTACTTCTGCAGCTGCTACGGTCTCTATTCTTGTTCAAGAAGAAATTGTAGAAGTAGAAGATGTTACAATTGAGACATTTACTTCAAATCTATCCGAAATAGCTGCTGGCTCGTCAGCCATCCTTGAGTGGTCTGTTCTTAATGCAGACACTGTTGAAATATCACCGAATGTTGGCTCTGTAGGTTCATCAGGATCGGTTAGTGTCAGCCCTATAGTAACAACTGAATATACAATTACAGCACAAAATAGCGTCTCTCTGCCTTCTCAATCTTTAACAATCATTGTCGTTGAGGATGATGGAGAATTACCTTCTGATCCTGATGATGTTGCGACAGAGATAGATATTCACGATAGCGACTTTTCGAGTCAAATTGATTTTCTGTTTGAGGGTGCGGCACCAATACAAGAAGGCGTTGATGCTGGCTCGTTGGATGTTGACAGGATTTCTGTTGTTAGAGGAAAAGTGCTTAATAAGGACAATAGCCCTTTATCCGGTGTTAACATTTCGATAGTTGAACATTCTGAGTTTGGATCGACAAAGTCCCGGTCAGATGGGGTGTTTGATATCGCGCTAAATGGAGGGGGAACCTATCACGTACAATATGAGAAAGAAGGCTACCTTGTTGCTCAAAGGGCAATTAAAACTTCATGGAATGATTATTCATGGGTCAATGATGTAGTACTTATCCCCCGAGATGGTATATCAAGTGCAATTGAACTGGGGAATAGTAATGAGATTCAAGTTGCCAGAGGCTCTATTGTTGAGGATGCGGATGGGATTCGGCAGGCCACAATCATGTTCCCCAAAAATACTACTGCAGTAGCTGAATATGCAGATGGTAGTAATTTGCCTTTAAGCACCAACGTTACGGTAAGAGCGACCGAATATACTGTCGACGAAAATGGGCCTGAAACAATGCCTGGAGAGTTACCCGCAACTAGTGGCTATACATACGCGGTTGAGCTCAGTGTCGATGAAGCATTGGCGTTTGGTGCTTCTGTGAAATTTAACCAACCGCTTCCATATTACGTCGATAATTTTCTGGGGTTTCCTACAGGACTGATTATTCCTGCAGGTTGGTATGATACTAAGAAAAATGCGTGGATTGCTTCTGAAAATGGCCGAGTCGTTGAAATATTGACTATTGAGGAAGGTAAAGCCCTGTTGGATCTTGATGGTAGCGGTCAGCCAGCGGATTCCAGTGCTCTCAATCAGTTGGGAATAAGTGACGATGAGTTAGTGCAGTTGGCTTCACTTTATAGCGTAGGGAAAACACTATGGCGAACACCCATTACTCACTTTACTCCGTGGGACTTAAATCAACCAATTGGCCCTCCTGAAGGAGCGGAAGCTCCAAATAAAAAACCA
>CAJXXT010000012.1 GCA_913063495.1 uncultured Gammaproteobacteria bacterium
GAATCCTCACGGGTTGGCCCATGTTCAGCTGATATATTCTCTAACGTATCCTGCATAACACTAATGTGTTTAACGGGATTATCCACATGACGACTAATCGCATGCCATGGATTATTCGAATAAAAGACAATATCGCCCTCTTCTAGCAGAATAGGTTCGGCATCCTTCTTGTGGCGTGCCCATACGGATCCACGGCGAACAATATGGAATGATGCCATGTTAGGATCATCAAAATAAATCCCTGTAAACTCCGGAAACTCCGAATAACAAACCAGCTGATTACTGACCTGGCCAACGGATAACACATCTGCCAATACATCTATTGTCATGATTTCACTCGAATGATTAATTCAGATAAGATCTTAAGAACGTGATTTTTATTCACTCAGACACTATAGGTTCCTAAAACGAAACATCACCTTCGTTATTTAATAGGTATTCACCCACATATTCAAACATCAAAATCGGGATGCAATGTTCCTTATGAGAGACTTACGTTGACGAATTTTTACATGCTGATTACAATCACGCCACAAACCCAATCACCCTAAGGCCATTACTATTTCTCATCCTAACGCTAATTCCCTGATCGTACTCGATTTTGAAACTACCGGACTTTCCCCCGACATGGGAGATCGTGCCATTGAAATTGGTGCCGTACGTATCGAAAATGGGGAAGTTACTGATAGCTTTCAAGAATTGATGAACCCCGGCTTTCCTATCAGTGGTTTTATTGAAGATTACACCGGTATTACCAATGATATGTTGGTCGATGCTGCCTCTTGTAATGATGTCATGTCGCGATTTGCCGATTTTATCGGCGACAGCAACTTACTTGCGCACAATGCATCGTTTGATAAACGTTTTCTTGATGCTGAATTAAATGATATATCTAGGGGTTATGGGGGTAAATTTTCATGCTCTCTATTGGTTGCACGACGCATATACCAAGACGCCCCAAACCATAAACTAGGCACTCTAATTAAATATAAGAACATTGCCTCTAATGGCAGTTTTCACCGGGCGTTATATGACTCAGAGATGACCGCCAAGCTGTGGCTGACAATGTTGGACGATATTTCTGATCAATACCTTATTCCAACGGTGTCCTTTTCCTTAATTCAAAAGTTAAGCAAAACACCCAAAAAGTCCGTACATAGATTATTAGAAAAATCCGGCCTATCCTAATATAAACACCACTAACCTCTGCGAACACATTGAGAGCCAATATGCTGTTTAAGTACTTAACCCCCTTACTTTTGTTATTGCTACTCTCAAACTGCGCTGTGATGAATGAAAGCGAATGTGTCGCTGCTGATTGGCGCACGGTTGGCATGGAGGAAGGTCTAAAAGGCAAAAGTGCGTTAACTATTGGGGGCTATCGAAAAGCCTGTGCAGAATACGGCATCACTCCCGATTTACATGCTTATCAAGCAGGGCACTTACAAGGCCTCAAACAATATTGCTCTCCTCAAAAAGCGTACCAAATGGGTACTCAAGGGCAAACACTACCAAGCATTTGTCCAAGCAATATCCACCCGAACTTTCTGAGCCAACACCACCAAGGCTTAAAAATATACTGCACAGCAGACACGGCTTACAACCTTGGTAGAAATGGCTCTGCCTTCCCTGGCATTTGCCCACAACATTTGAGAAGCAAACTTCATTTTTCTTTTAATGAAGGCTACAAATTATTACAGGAAGTAAACGGCTATCAAGGTGAAATTGACGACATCAACACTCACCTGAAGCAAACTAACGACGACATCATCGATGCTGAAAATACCATGACAACGCTAGAACATGACCTCGAGATAGCACGTGCAGGCATAATCAGTAGCAAAACGAGTAACCTAGAAAAAGTTATTTTTTACAAACAAAAAGATCAACTAAAAGATGAAATAAGATCAACAAAACATACTCTAGATCAGCTCTACCATGAGCAATCAGAAGACCAATCTGCCATCAACACGTTACTTGAAAACATTAAACATGCTGAAAAAAGGCCAAAACGCTATCTAGCAGACTAGATAGCGCTTCAACGTAAGCCTTACGACTCTTGCGCAGGGCTCCATTTTAAATCTAGCTCACGAGCTGCTTTTACATCATCCAAACGTCGAACCGTTTGATTATACGGTGCCCCTTTTACCATCTCGGCATTTTCTTCCGATTCTTTCTGAATCTGAATCATCGCTTCAACAAAACCATCTAATTCATCCGGTGATTCTGTTTCTGTGGGTTCAATCAACCAACATTCTGGCACCAACAATGGGAAGTATGTGGTTGGTGCATGATAACCGTAATCCAACAACCGTTTCGCAAAATCCATGGCGTTCACACCAAGATTTTTTGCCTGTGAACTTAATGTAATAATAAATTCATGGGTTGCACGACGACCAGGATAAGCCAATTCAAATCCAGCATTTTCACATCGCTTCATCATGTAGTTTGCATTTAGTGTGGAATATTCCGCCACTCGATGCATTCCTTCACGACCTAATAATCGTGCGTAGTAATAAGCACGCAATAACACACCAGCATTACCCATGTAGGTAGATAATCGACCAATGGTTTGTGGTATATCTTTTTCATCCAACCAACGGTATACATCTTTACCGTCAACAGATTCTTTACCCACGATCGGTGTTGGCATATAAGGTAATAATCGCTCACCTACACCAACAGGGCCTGCTCCTGGACCACCACCACCATGAGGCGTTGCAAAGGTTTTATGTAAGTTCATGTGCATTACATCAAACCCCATATCCCCTGGGCATACTTTACCGAGAATTGCGTTAAGGTTTGCTCCATCGTAATACAACAACCCACCAGCCTCATGTACCGTTGATGCAATTTCTTTAATGCTACGCTCAAACACACCACAAGTTGATGGATTGGTCATCATCAAACCGGCAGTTTCTGGCCCTACTGCTTCTTTTAGCGCGGCTAAATCTACATCGCCGTTTTTATCTACAGGGATTTCTCGAACCTTGTAACCACACATAACCGCCGTAGCAGGGTTTGTTCCATGAGCCGCAGATGGAATCAATATTTCAGTGCGCTCAAAGTCTTCGCGGGCATCATGGTAGGCACGAATCATTGCAACACCGGCAAATTCACCCTGTGCTCCTGCCATTGGTGTTAACGACACACCTTTCATTCCTGTTACTTCTTTAAGAATTTCTTGCAAGTCATACATACACGCCAAGAAACCTTGGCTTTGTGATTCTGGCGCTAGAGGATGGCGACCTAAAAATCCCGGCAACATCGCGGACTTATGGGCACCACGAGGGTTGTACTTCATGGTGCATGATCCCAACGGATAGAATTGGGTATCAATAGAGAAGTTACGACGAGATAAATTCGTGTAATGACGCACAACCTGCATTTCACTTACTTCTGCTAATGCGGCTTTTTTCTTACGCAACAATCCCTCTGGGATATCACTTACTTTTGTATTGGTTGTACTTGTAATAGGCGCTTGAGATATTGAACGACGACCGGCTTGGCTTTTTTCATAAATTAACATAACTTTTATCCCCTCTTAGGATGCCAATACAGATGCTAAGGCTTGCTGATAAGCAACCAGGTCATCGTTTGTTTTTGTTTCCGTTGCACAGAACAACACACAGTTTTCTAATTCAGGGTAATAAGTCGATAAATCAATACCACCTTGAATCCGTGCTTCTGCCAGCTTCTCTAGCACCGATTCAGAAGACACTGGAAGCCGAAGTACTTGCTCATGAAATACCGGTCGATTAAAGGCGGTTTCAACACCCTCTAACGACGTCAGCAATACTGATAATTGATTGGTGTTTTCGTGACAGGCCTCTGCAACAAGCGATAAACCATCAGCACCCAACAAGGCCACATAAATTGTTGAGGCGGTCATTACCAAACCTTGGTTGGTACAAATATTGGACGTCGCTTTGGATCGGCGAATGTGCTGCTCACGAGCTTGAAGAGTTAATGTAAAACCTTCTTTGCCCTCCATGTCCACCGTACGACCAATAATGCGACCAGGCATCTGTCGAACAATCTTTTGCTTACAGCAGATAAAACCAAAATAAGGGCCACCCGATGACAAAGGCACACCTAAAGGTTGACCTTCACCAATAGCAATATCGGCACCAGACTCTCCCCACTCACCCGGAGGTGTTAACAACGCAAGTGATATAGGGTTAACAACAGCAATCACTAACATGCCGTTTGCATGAGCCCAATCGGTTAGCTCATTAACATCTTCCAACACACCAAAAAAGTTTGGCTGAGCAATAATTAACGCTGCAAAGTCTTCACCTTCATATTGCTTAAGATTTTCTAACGTGGTGTTCCCACCTTCGCTATCAAAATTAACATCAACCAATTCAATATTTTGGTTAGTGACAATATTATGCGCCGTATCACGGTACAAAGGACTGATCGTACGAGGAACCAATACTTTTCGAGACTTAGATTTTTTATTAGCACGAATTGCCATTAACGCAGCTTCCGCCATACCAGAGCCACCGTCATACAACGAGGCATTGGACACATCCATCGCGGTAAGGTTAGCCATGTTTGTCTGGTATTCGTAAATGACCTGCAACGTTCCTTGGCTTGCCTCAGCTTGATAAGGTGTATAAGCCGTGAGAAATTCTCCTCGACTCACAACATCCCATACCGCCGCTGGAATATGATGCTCATAGGCACCCGCACCGATAAAACAAGACACGTTGCTATCCGCCGCTGCACGCTCAGACATCAAACGCATCATTTCCATTTCACTGATACCTTCAGGAATATCAAAGTTCTTGGCAAGGATATCTTTTGGAATCTCATCAAATAAGTCGTCAATACTATTAACACCAATGGTGTCTAGCATGGCTTTTACGTCTTCATCAGTATGAGGGATATAGGGCATAGCAGGCCTCAATGCACGTTATTTAGGTGCTGGTTATAGTGCTGGAATAGCTCTGGTTATAAGAAACTAGGTACAAAAACTGTCATTGGAAAAACAAGAACGCTGAATCGACTTTCGTCCACTCAGCGCCCTTTTGGATCAGAAGTTACTTAGAGATGTAATTAAGAAACTTAACCGATCTTACTGATCTTCTTCTTCAACTTTAGCAACATAATCTTCTGCAGAAAGTAATTCTAAAGATTCTAATTCTGCTGGATCAGATAGTTTGATTTGAAACATCCAACCGTCGCCGTAAGGGTCGTTATTAACCGCTTCAGGGGTTTCTTCAAGCTCTTCGTTAATCGCAACAACTTCACCAGAAACTGGTGCATAAATATCAGAAGCCGCTTTAACAGACTCAACAACACCGGCTTCTTCGCCAGCGGTAACAGTACTGCCTACTTCAGGAGTCTCTACAAATACGAGGTCTCCCATTGCTTCTTGGGCGTGATCAGAAATACCCACAAATGCGGTTCCATCAGATTCCACACGTAGCCATTCATGGCTAACAAGGTATTTTAGTTCAGGTCGAATCTCGCTCATTGTTTGGTCCTCAAAAACAGAAATAATCTAGGTTGTTTAGTATACAGTTATTTGTAAACACGCTCGCCATTACGCACAAAAGGAGGGCGTACTACTTTCACGGCGTGTAATTTACCACGAATCTCTACGTGAGCGGTATCCCCTGTGCTTTTTGGCACTCTTGCTAAGGCAATAGAGTAGCCTAAGGTCGGGGAAAAGGTACCGCTGGTGATTTCACCTTCGCTACCATCTTCAGCTACCACCTTTTGATGGCCTCTAAGCACACCGCGAGTTTCAAGCACCAAACCCACGAGTTTAGGCAAATCACCCGCCGCTTTTTGTGCTTCAAGCGCTTGTCGACCAAGGAAGTCTCGATCTTCTGGCTCCCAGGCGATTGTCCAGCCCATGCCAGCGGCTAATGGTGAAATGGACTCATCCATATCAGAACCGTATAAATTCATGCCAGCTTCTAGGCGTAAGGTATCACGGGCTCCCAGCCCACAAGCGGCAACACCTGCATCTAACAACTGCTGCCAAAACGCTGGAGCGGCCTCGTTTGGTAAAACGATTTCCAAACCGTCTTCACCGGTATAACCGGTTCGAGCGATAAACCAATCTCCAGACTCTTTGCCTTGAAAGATCTTTAAACCACGAACCAATTCTGCCTGTTCGCCGCCAAGTATCTCAGCTACTTTTTCACGGGCATTAGGGCCTTGAACGGCCACCATGGCAAATTCAGGTCGCTCCGTTACTTCAACAGAAAAACCTTCAGCCTGCTTTACCATCCAAGCCAAATCTTTTTCACGGGTTGAGCAATTCACGACAACGCGATACCAACCGGCCATACGATAGACAATAAGATCGTCGATCACACCACCATCTTCTTTTAACATACCGCTATAAAGTGCTTTTCCATCTTCTTTTAGACGAGCGACATCGTTTGCCAACAGTTTTTGTAAATAGGCTTGGCAATCATCACCTGTAATATCCACAACTGTCATATGAGAGACATCAAACACACCAGCATCCTGGCGTACCGCATTGTGCTCTTCTATCTGCGAACCGTAGTTGATGGGCATATCCCAACCACCAAAATCCACAATTTTGGCACCCGCTTCTACGTGCTTATCAAATAAAACAGTTTTATTTGTCATGGAAAAGTTCTCTCATTCGTCATTTTGGCACGAGTGTACCAAATAGATTGGTCAAATGTTATCCCTAATGCGGGAATTTGCGGGTAATTTTACATGGAAGGGGCACAATAAGCAGATTTAATAGGGGTATAGCGAGCATAAATACGGTGAATACCTTAATGGCTACATTACTGGTCACATAGCACCACTTGGTATTTACCACTTCTTACCATAATAGGGGCCAGTAGGTATTTTAGGGTGGCCTCGTCTAATGACTGCATCATTCGCTTTTTCCGTTAACGACATATACCTTGGAACAGTATTATCAATTGCGGCAAGCACAGCTGATGCAAGTATATCTACCAGAGGGTTACCCGAACCATTACTTCTATTAGGCGTATATCGCATGGTCTTATTCGCCATCCACATTTGCTGTCCCGCACTGGACACCATTCGATAACTAAAGGCAACCGTCACCTCGGTTGAGAGTACCGCATACTGCGCATCCCAACGATTAATCGTGACATACAAAATCGCATCGGCACCAAATAACCCAGCAAGGGCTGTTGGATCTTCAGCATGAACCATATCCGGCTCATAAAACCCTTCTTGCTCCAATACGATTTTGGTTGTGTTCACAGGAAAAACATAATATCCGCGTGCTGCTAACGGGATAGTTAATGTCGAAAGCATAAAATTTGGTGCATCAACATCAAGAGAATTATTCACCACAGGAACAATAAGGATTGATGAAGGGGCAACTTCGTCAAATATACTCTCAACGGTATCTTCAGCATAAGCGGCCCTAACAAATACGGATGCCAACAGCGATATTAAAAATGCTATTAGAAGCGTTTGTAACCCTACAATACTATTTTTACCCCTCACTATTTATCTTCCGTCCTTTGGTTCAAATTTTTAATCAATGCCGCCATAAAATATTGGCTTTCCTTCCAAGTATCATGTTCTTTTTGGTAAAAAAAGATGGCTTGAAGTTGATCCCCTTTTTGCAAATACAAGGTTCCCACTTCAGCGTACAACCCTGGTGCCGGCTTACCTCCCTTCTCTTCTACTTGCTCAAGATGAGTTTCCATTCGCTCTAAGAACCGATCTGCTGTTGCTGGATCTTTATAATAGTTATAAAGATGATCATTATAACCATCCCAGTCATACAATCGATTGGAACAGCCTGTCACCATTAACATTGCCAATGATATGAGAAGTAGTTTTTTGGTCAGCATTATTTTTCGAACCTCAGTAATACTCAAACTCACTGAGAAACTACCAGTACTTTATTAGTACCAGCAGACACATAAATTTTTTCTTTTAGTATTTCACGGCCATTTTTTTCAACACGTATAATATGACTACCAGAAACAATTTTCAGAATATTCTGATCTTTTAAGAATTGCTTTACATTCCCCATCGATAATCCATCGATAAAAACCTGATAATCATTCCCAGGGGCATCCACAGCAAAACTAAACGATAAACCTGCCGAGTTATCACTGACCACACGCGTTTCACTGGGCATTTGATGACAAGCAAAAAGCATTAACGATACAATTGCGATTATAAAAAGTTTCATTGTTATCAGCTCTCTATTGTGGACGTTCGGTAACAATCAATTTATCGATATGATACGATTTTATTGAACCAGAAATTACAGTAGCAACAGCACCTTCATTTATCACGCTGTCACCAAACACATTGGACACTTTAATACTGGCAACTTTTTTCCCCGGTAAAGTAATAGGAAACCCGCTTTGTTTTGACACAATGGTTTTACCTGCTGTTTTTACGTCAAATACCATTCCTGGTTGAATACCTTGGTGTTTGCCACCAGCAATAAACAACTGACCTTCTTCTTTTGATAAAATATAGGTATGCCATTGGCGCGATAGTAAGGTTTTAGAAAATATATTAACCGCTTCAGAAATGGCTTGGTTAATGGCTTTATCGTTTAACGTTCCATCATAAGAAGCCTTTGAGCCAAAACCTGCAATACTACCGGCTTCAATAGAAGCTTCACCCGCACCACTTGATGTATGGAAAGAATGCCCTGTTTTAACATCCACTAAACGAAAATCAACCTTGGCAAATGCGACCTGTTTTTTTGTCGCAGATAAGAAAGCACGTTCTCCAACCGTTTTACGACCAAACTCCGTCAGTGATCCTAGAATAAGCGCATCAACACCCACTAAATTCATTTTTTGTCCGGTAAGTTTACTTTCCTCCTGCAAACGCCCGATATCAGGTCGCTCCAATACAATAAAGTTACCAGATTCCGTTAAGGCCTTACTAAGCATATCCACGAGCTGCTTACCAACAACATCATTATGTTTATCTCTTAGCAATGATCGACCATAAGACGTTTCATTGGTTAATCGACCAATAGCTATCTTTCGTTTTAGAGTCAGTGTTTCTTCTTCTGCCTCAGCAAGTGCTTGTTGTTGCGCTGCTCGCTGGGCTTCCATTGAATGCTGGGCATCAACACGTTTAGGCGCTGGCGCTTGAGTGGCACAAGCCGCAAGTAAAGCAACCATAGGAAACAATGCAATCAGTTTCATAATCATTACGCTCGTTCGTAGTGGTAAAATAGTGGTAAAGATGGGCGTTAATGGGCGAATCTCCTGAACCTGCCAATTAACGTTACAATATCCCGCTATATTACGAGCATTCCCTTAAGAAGTAAAAAGGGATTCCCACACATCTGCGTTGGAACCCCTTTAAGGTAACCCCTGACCTCTGGTTAAACCTGTCTGCGACGACGTATCGCCAACAAACCCAACAATCCAAGTAATAACACATTAAGTGCGCCGCCAAACTTTTGCGTTACACTGTTATCTTCTACATCAACCTCAAGCTCATCACTACTTATCTCTGCAGTAAAATCAAATTTAGTGAGTGTTTTAGACGTCAAAACCGTCAGTTTAACCGTAGATTGCTCAGTAGCCTGCAAGTCAGAAAGAGAACACGTCAACGTCACACCATCAATTGCACACGATGCTGTTTCACTCACATACTCTCCGTATTCCACGGCTTCTGGTAATGTGATCACAAGCTCAGGGTTATGAGCAGTAGTTTCACTGCCATTCTCAACAACAACATCAATGTTGATTTTTCCGTTTTGCCACTTTCCTGTTGCCCCCACCATAATCACATTTAAGTTAGTAATTGCTTGGTCTTGCCCCGCAGTGATTGAAAACGATTCGTCATTCATATCAAAGAAGACATTGTCTGAACAAGCCACTTTTATACGAGCTTGGTTTACGTCAGCATTTGGAACCAACACACTCGCACTACCATCATTAGGCGCCGAATTTAACAACACAGTTGGGAACGTGAAACCGTTGTCATCAGAGAAAAGGATGTCCACGTTATCGCAGTTCACGGGAAAGTTATTGGTATTTGCTACGTCCCACTGAACTTGTTGAATGGTGTTGCCTATCCAGTTTAATGGTGTATTGGGAGATGTTACTTCAAATGGCCCGGCGTTAGTGGTAACCGCAACGTTTGCATCATCATTAACCACACCGCCCTTGCCATCCCTCACCGTTAAGCGAAACGTTAACGTACGGTTAGTCGACGGTAATACAGACCCTTTAGCAGGGGCCGTGTTATTAATTAATGTTATCAAAGCTGGAAACGTACGTACGGAATTCGTGGTTGCGGGAAATGATCGAAAAATTGGCCCAGATCCAGTATCAATTCCAGGAGCAGAACTTGCCCCTAAATTATACTGTTCCCAGTTATACGTTAAGGTATCACCGTCAGAGTCTGTTGCCACACCGGCTAGTTCAAATGACGTTTGTTGTGGAATGGTATAATTACTTCCAGCATTTACATCAGGAAGCTGGTTACCCGTATTACCATGTGTGCCACAGCTACTGCCAAAACCACTGGTAAATGATGCTACTTCTTGCTGACTTTTTGCGTGAAAATAATCATCGCTATTATTGGCAATATTATCGCTGCCGCAGATACCCGCATAACCCATAATGGTTGAAGCACTGCCAGGCTCATAAGCCGTCGACGCAGATCGGTTACCTCCAGCACAGGCTCCTTCGCTACCATTAAAGGTATGATTTGCCCCCATTTGATGACCAATTTCATGGGCGACATAATCAACCCAAAACGCATCACCCACCGGAGAATTATTTCCAGTAACACCCTCAGCTTTTGAAGAAGAACAGGGAGATTGCAACGCGGCAATACCGCCACCACCTGTGCTAAACACATGACCAATGTCATAATTCCCGCTACCGATAACAGAATCAATGGCGGTTTGATTTTCTGCCAACATGTTATAGCCATCATTGTTGGTATAAGGGTCTGTTGACGCATTGGTATAAATTAGCTGATTGTTATTCCCTACCAAGGTATAACGTACCGAAAGCTCACGCTCATACACTTCGTTAATTCTATTTATCGCAGTAACTACTGCCGCCATACCTGCATTGACGGTACCACCATGAAATTGTGTGTATTCACCCGTTGTAGCAACAGCCAAACGGTAAGTATGTAATACACTTCCTGATACTGATGTTTTTTGTGCTGAGCTTTTATTTAGCAGATCATTATTTGCTAGAGAAGCTTCAGTAATACCCTGTAATGGACTAACCACCGTACAGGTAAAACTCTTTTCAGAAGATTCACCAATATATTCACTGCGAGCATAACGCTGATATTGTGAGGCATCAACCGTAGAAGCCGGATCAAAATAATAGGTTTCGCCGTCACTAAAAATAATCGCTCGAAATCCTTTTTCGGTAAAATCAAACCGGGCACTCACTGATGTATCCCCTACACCAAAACCTTTAAAGGTTTTAATATCTGGAAATTTCTCCGCAAGCCCAGGAGCCATGATCGGAGATTCAAAAAGCTCAAGATCAACAGCCTGACCGTTGGATAAAGGTACGTTAATCACAACACCCGGCACACCCGTGTTTTCTAGCGGAGCATCACTCAGGACTTTTTTCATAAGCAATTGGTTTAACGACACACTTTGCTTAACGCTTGACGTTGCTGTTTTGTTAGCAACAACCGCCTTTACCTCAGTCACGCTCCATAACGCGTCAACAGCAAGTGCTGATTGATTACAAAGTAGCATTAGGGAAACACCCGCTATAAGATTTTGTGGTTTGATCATACTGACTCCAAATGTCCTTCCAGTGAATATCCAATGGGTAGTGACATTCAACATGCCATGAATAGTTACATTCCATGCCTTCCCAGGTTAGGGAAAACAGTACCTGTAAAAAAGAGTAAAAGAGTAAACAGCTTGCCATGGAATATCAATAGTGGGATATCCGTTCCTATTCACAGAATCAGAATTTGACAGGCCTATAAAATAATTCTTTGCCAACCCACAACCTTCAATATTTTATGGTACCGTTACCCATCACAGACTAATAAACTCACCCTAATCAAACGGTTATGACCATGACCTCTTATTGGATTTTCCTTGGATTAGCATTGTGTTGGATGCATGCATTTAATCTGCTGATTCAGCCCAAACGCAGTAGAAGCTCAACTATCCTCATTGCAATTCTACTATCTCTAGCATTTATTCAATGGGAGTTATGGCTACAGGTATTAGGGAATTTCAGTAACCCAATCAAACATCATGCATTAATTTACTTTCTACACCAGCCTTGCCTCTATTTACCAGGCCCACTGTTATATATCTATGCCCATAGTTTGCTAGATCCACCCAGCGTAACGCCAATGATAAAACGTCACCTTCTTCCCGCTGGATTTATCTTGGCTTGGTCAGTGATGGAATTTATTTTATGGGATGGCCAAGAGAAACTATCGTTGAGCCGATGGTTATATCTTTTTTGCTTCAGCTCCGGCGCAATATACGCGTACTTATTATTAGCCCAATTACGTCGCTTCGCCCATTCAGACCATTTATTAAAAATTGAATTCACCCTATTATCTATCATCATATCCGTCGGCGTTGCTGTCTCCATCATTGCCTCCGTAGGAGGGTTATTAAACAGCTCAACTTTTTACCAACTTTATGCCAGCACCATCACCTTGATGATGATAAGCGCCTACTTAGTAGGTGGCCGCTTCCCCGAACTTACAACCACGGTGGCCGATGATATTCTTGAAACGATTGAAAAGAAAAAGTATGAACAGTCGCACTTAAAACAAGTGGATATCGAAAGTGTCACTTCTCGCCTAACGCAATTAATGACGGAACAGAAACAATACCGAAATGAAAACATCGACCTTGCAAGCTTAGCCGCCGACATTGGCCTAAATGGACACCAGCTTTCACAGCTGCTAAACGATCATTTAAACACCAACTTTAACAGCTTTATCAAAGGTTACCGTATAGAAGAAGCCAAGACATTATTGTGTTCTGACAACAAACACACCATCACCCACATTGCCTTTGAGGTAGGTTTTAGCTCATCATCAACATTCTACAAAGCTTTTCAGGATGCCACCGGATTAGCGCCTGGACAATTCCGAAAACAAAATAGGTCAAAAATCCAGCAAAAGATACCATAAACCCACTAAAAACCCTCGTAAAATTATAAATTGAGAAGAATATCTCCCTCTCAAGCCCTAACGTTGATGTCTCACCGCGATAACTAGCAACACTCATCAACAGGGGCAGCTTCCTCAATGCTGGATTACCAAGCACTTAAAACCATTCACATTGTCAGCTCTACTCTGTTATTTGGCACAGGTTTGGGCACCTTCTTTTTTATGCTAATGGCAACCCGCAGCAAAAATGTACAAGCCATTAAGGTCACAGCAAAAAACGTGGTCATCGCTGACTGGATATTTACTTCCCCTGCCGTACCTATTCAGTTTATCACCGGCATCCTATTGATGAACCTATTAGGCGCATCCTACAGCTCCCAATGGTTTATCGCTATTGTCAGCTTATTTGTATTTGTTGGTTTTCTTTGGTTGCCTGTTGTTTGGATACAGATCCAGATGAAAAATATACTGCAAGATCTTCCTGATAATGAACCACTTCCGGACCGGTTTACCACCTTAATGCAACGCTGGACCTATATGGGGTATCCGGCCTTTGGGGCTGTTTTAGTGATTTTTGTGTTGATGGTTTACAAACCCGGCATGGTGTAACGCTTCAGAAAATACACAAACGATAACCAAACAGCTTTTTACGAGGAAAACTATGCTTTACGATTATCAATTGCTCAAACTAATTCATATTTTGAGCTCTACATTTTTATGGGGAACTGGGGTTGGCACTGCTTTTTTTATGGTGATGGCACACTTGTCCAACAACACGGAAACCATTCAACGCACAACCAAACATGTCGTTATTGCCGATTGGTTATTCACCACGCCAGCATTTATCATCCAACCAATATCCGGTTATTTTTTAATGAAAGCTCTGCATTACGATTTTGAATCACAGTGGTTTTTAGTGGTAGCAGCATTGTATAGCATCATGGCTATTGCCTGGTTTCCTGTTGTCTACTTGCAAGATCAAATGCGAAAACTTACTAAAAACCTTAATACTACTGATGCGTTACCAGCGCGTTACCACTCTTTATTTAAACGCTGGATTTCCTTAGGGTTTCCCGCAGGATTTGCTGTCATCTCACTCTTTGTATTAATGGTCTACAAACCCTGGCTAGTCTAGAAGGCTTATTTTGTGGAAATGGGCATTTAAAAAATACAGTTAGAGCATTAGTTAAAGGAAAGTGGAATGAGAATTTTAATTACAGGTGCAAGTGGATTTATAGGTTTTCATCTTTTAAAACAATTAATAAAAAATGGACACTCTGTTGTCGGCTGCACACGTAGAGTTCGCACGTTACAGCATTACTTACCTAACGTTGAGTGGATTCATTGTGACTTCACCCAAGACATATCCCCAGACATGTGGCGGCCTCGATTAGAAGGTATTGATGTTATTGTTAATGCTGTTGGTATTATTGAGGAACAAGGAAACCAGACATTTGAAACCGTTCAAACACTAACACCTATCGCGTTATTCGATGCCGCTGATTCCTTAGATATAAAAGTGATTCAAATATCCGCTTTAGGCGCCGATGATCCTGACGTAAAAGAAAATTTTCTACGAACAAAATTGGATGCTGACAACCACCTAAACACCCTCTCTATTGAGTCCATTATAGTGCACCCATCAATTGTTATCGGACGTGGTGGTACCAGTACAGCGTTATTTAATTGCATGGCGGCCTTACCCATTACACCCCTGATTGGCGATGGGCAACAAAAAATACAGCCTATTCATATCGATGACGCCATCACCTCTTTGGTTCATATGATAGAACACTGGCCTGGCGGAAAAAAACGACACCAACTGATGGGGGCCAATATACTCACCATGACAGAGTTATATACCCTTACAAGAGAGTGGTTACGATTACCCAATATTCGATTTATAAAAATCCCCCTACCGTTACTTCGGCCATTAGCAAACCTAAATGAAAAAATCGGCGGTAAGGGTTTACTTAACAATGGCACACTCAACTTATTAGAAAACGCCAGAACGCCGGAAGCAACTTATCACGCAACTCCACCAAAACCACTGCAAGATGCGTTGTGGTTAGACCCTGCAACAAAATCCGATACCTGGTACGCTCGATTACAGTCCGTACATCCTATGATGTTTTGGTCAATCGCATTTATTTGGATATTTACCGGATTAACATCTGCATTTTTTGATCTCGATTCTGGTTATGCACTAATGGCATCTGGTGGCTTTAGCGGCTGGCAGGCAACAACGGCAATCTATGCAGGGGCTATTGTTGATTTTAGTTTAGGGATTATGATGATAAAACATTACCGATTGCGATGGATTTACAGTATTCAAATAACGATGATGCTGGGGTATATGGTTGCTATAGCATTCATTGCGCCAGACCAATGGTTACACCCCTTTGGGCCAGTAACAAAAAACTTCCCGCTCATCGCAGGTACAATATTTTTATTATTTACCCTTCCGATTAAAGGAAAGTTCTATCTAAAGGCTATTTAGGTAACATCCCGAACCAACCAGTAATGCAACTTTTCAGCAACAAGCTCTTTTTTCACCGGCTTCCTGATATAGTCGTCCATACCAGCCTGTAAACATTTGTCGCGGTCACCACTCATTGCATTTGCGGTCACTGCGATAATATGTGTTTCTGAATTTCTACAACCCAACGCCCTGATAGCTTTGGTTGCTTCAAAACCATCCAGAATCGGCATCTGACAGTCCATTAGTATGCAGTCATAGTCTTTTTTATTTGCCAGATCAACGGCTTCTTTCCCATTGCTAGCCTTTTCCACTCGACACCCTAACTTCCCAACCATTGCGGTTAGTGTCATCAAGTTAACAGGATTATCTTCAACAATTAGTATCAGCGGGTTCCCTAACAACAAACATCCTTTACTCTCTTTTTTGACATTTTTAATCACACTTCCTTTTTGAAAATCAATCGCTATAGTAAAAGTTGTCCCTTCGTCTAATACAGAATCAACGGATATAGCCCCTCCCATTCTATCCACAATTGCTTTACTTAATGATAACCCAATGCCCAAACCTCCATATTGACGCGAGAATGACCCATCCATTTGACGAAAACTTTCAAAAATATCCTTTAACATATCAGCAGCAATACCAATGCCCGTATCACAAATCATAAAACCTAAATGGTAAACACCCTCTATCTCATGACTATCTATTGTTAAAGTAATGCTTCCTTGATGAGTAAATTTCACCGCGTTATCTAGTAATTGAAATAACATATGATGAAGTCGTAACGAATCACCTAGTAGCTGATACTGAAGATTCGTATTATTGACAACCGAGAATGCTATGCCTTTTATTGCACAGTCGCTTTCAATCATCTTTTCACATTTTTCAACAATCCTATCTAAAACAAAAGGCTGCTCATGCAAATGCCAATTCCCAGACTGGATCTCTGAATATTCTAACAAACTATCCACTAACTGCGTCATTCTATTTGCGCTTTGGGCCGCCGCATCAACATGAGGTTTTACAGAAACATCAAAAATGCCGTCTTGAATAACCTGTAAAGATCCTTCAATACCATTCATCGGTGTGCGCAACTCATGACTAATGGTTGCTAAAAACTCATCTTTTAGCATATTATTTTTTGTGAGAAGTTTTAGTGCTTGATTCAACTCTCTATTATTTTCCTCCAATTCTTTCTTTGATTGTTTTTCAAGAGCATGCTTTTCTGCTTTCATTCGATTAATTCTTCCCGCTAACGCCAAAGAAAGCAACACCACTTCCATCGCTGAACCAACTTGCGCCACATGCCGAGTAAATAGGTTTGATGGAAGAATACCAGCACCGGTCAACCCCATGATAACCGCTGCAAACAGCAACGTTATCCATGCAAAGAAGAAAAGTTTCGCCCCTCTAAATCCAGAAATTATACTATTAATAGATGCGAGAAAAATCGACGATGTAGACCCTATGCCCAAAACTATCCCAATCAAAATACTTATTCTATATCCTGCAAATAGAGATACAAAAAGAGCAATGACATTACACATTATAAAGAACAATAGAATACGATCAAAAATCGGATTATTCTTTTCCGTCCGCAAAAAAGAACGGGAAAAACCCAGGGCAAAAAACAATGACAGCAAAACTGACGAGGGTAGAATAATATCATTAAGATCCGGTATTCTTGGCCATAGATATTGATAAGCATGACCAAACAAACATGCTTGAAATAATGTAAATGAAGCAATATAACCCACATAATATAAATAAGACTGATCTTTAATGCTAAAGCCGATGAACACATTATAAAGAATCATTACCAGTAATATTCCGTAATAAATCCCAAACGCCAACAATCGATTGTTTTTTTCTTCTATATAATTATTTTTGTCCCATATTGATATTAACAACATCATGGAAGACGTTGTATCAACTTTTATCCAGTACTGATAATTTTCATTTATTTTTAAGGCGTCAGGAATCACAAAAACACTATCAAGAATTGGGCGATTAGAAAATGTCTCCCTATCCCCCAACGTCATAAAGTGTTCTGGTGCATTGTCACCAACACTCCTAAATATTTCAATATGATCCGGGTGGGGATAATTAAACTCTAGTAGAATATCTTTCCACGTAAATTCAGTTTTTTCATCATTAATCGAAAAAGGGAGATACACCCAATATGGGGAATTTTCAAATCCAAAGTTAAAATTGGCATCAATTTCTTTAAATTTTCCCAATTCAAATAATAACCTTACATTCTCAAGAGTTGCATTTCCGGCTTCATCCTTGTAATACCATACTTGTGGCTTTATAGGATGATCTATCAATTCAGGTAATGATATTGTATTTTTTGAAACGCCCTTCATTAGTGGCGCAGCTGCAGAACTCACAGTATGTGCACTCAATAAGAAAAACATACAAACAAGACGGAAAAATATTGTCATTATTCCTCGGATAAGTGGCGTACCAATAGGCGTCTCTATTCAGTGTAGTAAAAGAGCCTGACACCACTTATTCCATTAACCAATAAGGAATAGTTTTATATGCTATTCAGTAATAAAATGGAAAATGACATGGGCTACGTCTCATCAACAATCTCTTCTGATTCGACTTTTTTAGTAGGCATTCTCGGTTCAACATTAAGAGGGCGAATAAACCCCGTAAACTCCTCTTTAGTGACCTCTTTTGCCTCAGCGCCCTCTAACTCTGCACCGCCTAACGCAGCCTCCTCTATCTCGGCACCTTCAGACTCGGCATCTGCAGACAACAACTCTGGCTGCTCTGGATCTGGGCCATACTCAAGCACGATAGGTCGACGTTTTTCACACAACTCCAGCTCAATGATGTTGCCTCGCAGATAAATATCCTTAGCATTCACTTCAATAAGCTGATTCAGAGCCTGGTCACTATGAGCTTGATGATAAAGCCCTGTCGCTTCTTTACCAGAAACCCACTCGCCTTTTTTCGTAAGATATTGCCCATCTTGGTTTCGGATTACAAAGGTCTTTGCCATCGGTACTCTCCTCGGTTTTACAATATAAGAGCCATTATTAATGCTTTAAAAAAAGCTGTCTAGTGTTGTTCTACAACTCTACTTCAACGGTTACTTCCGCGCTTACCTCTGAGCTGGGCTTGGCTGCTGCTGGCAAATCACCACCAAAGCCCATGGCATGCTGGAGTATCTGGCCTTTCGCCAAATAATGGCCATTGAGTATTCCCATTCCGGTATTACGCAACAAACGCACAGGCATGGGCTCAGCACCAAATAAACGCTTAAACCCCTCCATTGCACTCATCATTAATAGGTTATGACCTTTGCGACGACGTTGGTATCGGCGTAACCCCATAGTCTCAGCAGGATGTAGATCTTTGGCCACATTGCTACACACCTCTTCGGCTAATACCGCAACGTCCAAAAAGCCCATGTTAATACCCTGCCCCGCTAAAGGGTGTAATGTATGAGCCGCATCTGCGACCAACGCCAAGCCGGGTAACACATAATCAACCGCATGCCGTTGGCGTAACGGAAAGCTAAACCGTGTATCACTTTTAGTGACACTACCCAAACGCCCTTCCATTGCTCGGGTAAGCGCCAGGTTAAACTCTGCCTCACCCATTGCCATTAGTGTTTTGGTATAGTCTTCGTTCGCAGACCATACAATCGAGGAAAGGCAGGATTGTTCATCCTGTTGATTCGCTCGTAATGGTAAAAAACCCAACGGGCCCGACGTTAAAAAGGGTTGCCTAGCGATGCCGTCATGCGGTTTTTCGGTCTCCACAGTTGTTACTATCGCGGTATGACCATAATCCCATTCCCGCGTCGCTATCCCTGTTAATGTTCTTACCGATGAGTTCGCACCATCGGCACCAACAACGAGTGCAGCCATTAATTGTTGATCATTTTCTAAATCAACTAACCATAGGCCCTCACCACAAATATCATTGCTAGCGTCATCAATAACATCTTCTGACACCTTGCTAATAGGTTTAATCGCTCGTAAACCTACCGCTTTTATTTCAATATTTTTATGCTTCTGGCATGCCAAGTACAATGCATATTGGGTAATACGGTTTTCAATAATATGCCCCAAATATGCCACATCGGCGTCACTGGCATGAAACTGTATATTTCCCGTACCATCACTATCCCAAACATCCATATCAGTATAAGGAGATATTCGCTGCGTTTGAATAAAATCCCATGCGCCGCATTGACGTAAAATATTTTCAGATGCTCGGGTAATCGCACTTACCCGAGGGTCAAAACCCTCACCCCAAGAGTCAGGCCCACTTGGCAGCGCTTTTTCTAACACTATGATTTTTTTACCGCTGGCAGCCATTAAACAAGCCGTTGCTAATCCTGCCATTCCACCGCCAACAATCACAATATCTGTTGAGAGACTCACTGGTTCATTAACTCCGCTGGCCTCATTAGATTCACAGACCTCGCCTTGCTGATTTTGCTTTTCTATCATTATTTTTTGCGCCGTTTTTTCTTTGCTGCTGCCATTAACGCTTCAATATCATCGACTTTTTTCGGAACTTTTGCGGTAAGCACTTTATGATTTTTGGCTGTCACCAATACATCGTCTTCTATGCGAATACCAATTCCTCGCCACTTCTCATCAACACTTTTATCATCCGGCGAGACATAAATACCCGGTTCAATGGTTAGCACCATACCTTCTTCTAGCACACGCCATTCACCGCCTACTTTATAATCACCTACATCATGAACATCCATCCCTAACCAATGCCCTGCTCGATGCATATAAAATTGTTTGTAAGCTTCAGATTCGATGAGCTCATCAAGTTTACCTGCTAATAGCCCTAACTTTACCAATCCTTTTGTAATAACTTTTACTGTGGCTTCGTGAGGATCATTCCAATGATTACCCGGCTTTACGGTTTTAATCGCGGCCATTTGCGACTTTAACACAAGCTCATAAAGCGCTCGCTGAGGTTCTGAAAACGTTCCGTTCACCGGAAAGGTGCGTGTAATATCTGCGGCATAATATTGATACTCAGCCCCAGCATCAATTAATACTAGATCACCATCTTTTAGCTCTGCATTATTTTCTATGTAATGCAAAATACAACCATTTGCACCACCCCCAACAATGGATGTATAAGCCACAGAGCGACTACCACGTCGGGTAAATTCATGTAAAAACTCTGCCTCTAATTGATATTCCATCAAACCTGGCTCACACAATTCCATCGCCCGAATATGTGCTGCAACCGACATGTCCGCAGCGGTTTGCATTAGCTTTATTTCACCTTTGCTTTTGTACAAACGCATATCATGTAGCAGGTGATCAAGGTCAATAAACTCTCCTGGAGGCTGCGCTCCGGTGCGCACTTTAGATCGAATTGTGTTTACCCAGCTCATCACTTGACGATCAAATTCCGGTTTACTGCCCATGGCATAATACACACGTTCACGACCTTCAATTAATCCCGGTAAAATGTCATCTAAATCACTAAAGGGGAACCCATCATCTGCACCAAAATCTTTTACCACGCCTTCTGGACCTGATCGATAACCATTCCATGTTTCCATTTCCCGATCACGATCACGACAAAATAAAACGTATTCACCATGCTCTCGACCAGGAGCTAGTACCAGTACCGCTTCCGGTTCTTCAAAACCTGACAAATAATAAAAATCAGAATCTTGACGATAAGCATATTCACAATCGCGATTCCGCACCTTCATGGATGCAGCCGGTACAATGGCAATACTGTTTGGCTCCATCATGTCCATTAACTGTTGACGGCGCTCGGCAAACTCTTTTTTGGTTAACTTTGGCGTAGGATACGGTTTTGTCACAGAGAATCATCCATAGGGTTTACGTTGTAGTTATTGTAATAATTAGAGTCTAGACATTAAGTGTAGCTATTAAGTATTAATACAGTGGTGAACTGCAGCCCGATAAATGTATCGGATCAATGCAACGTTTGATCACCGCGGCGATCCTTCTCAGATTTCGCTGCTGATCCAGCCATATCAAATTGGCCAACAAATTCATTATAAATGAGGATAGATGCCATTCGAATATACTCAACCACCTCAAAGTAATCCTTCTCTTGCTCTTCCGTTATTTCGTTATCGTTTTCCGGATCAAGCTCAGATTCAACCTGACTAATGGACACCAAATCACGAAAGGTATTGCGGATATCCTCAGAGAAGTCTCTTTCATTACGCTCGCCTGTACTACCAAAGCCCGCCAAAAAGCCTGAACACCAATTTCCGATACCCTCTAATCGTTCACTTAATGACTCATCGTCATCCAGCAATAACATTTGGAAGGTAAACTCAGGGTCTTTTAAATCTTCTAACGTCCATTCACGTAATGCATAAAACCATTCACGTGTATCATCCCAAGGATCACGTTTTACCCCTACGTCGGGTAAATATTGCTTTAACCAGCTCAAACCCTCTAACCGATTCCCTCCACACAACTGGCCAACCAATATACCGTGGGATTCCTCTGTACTTGATGCTGCGTCCATTTTTTTCAATTCTGCTTGCAACTCATAGTAATCAAGCACCTGTTCTTTCACTAAATCTTCGCTCACACCGCACACCTACTCTTCTGATCGATAAAAGGCATCCCCTTACTTGGAGGTCGCCTACTTAATTAAGACAATTATCATGCCTCAGGGGATTTTCTGGGATTGTATCATGACAACAATCGATAAACTGCTTCACGATTTGCTACTCTTTATAGATGCAACCCTTCTCAGTTCTTAGTCGCTAGGTTACCATGGCAACTTGCACTGAAAAGCCCTTCACACCAGTGATACCGAAGTGGGAATATGAGCCTAAAAACACGATTAAATGCCATAGAATCTCAAGTAGATGAGTTAGTTGCGCTATGTAATGAGTACAAACGTCATAACACTAGCCTGCGAACCCGCGAAAGCCAGCTCAATGAAGAGCGATCCAATCTGTTAAGGAAAAACGATATGGCAAGAACCAAAGTAGAAGGCATGATTACCCGCCTTAAAGCCTTGGAGCAAGACTCATGAGCAGGGAACAGAAAGCCGTCAACATTAAGATTCTTGACAAAGAATACGGGGTATCTTGTACACCCGATGAAGAGGCGGAGCTACTGAGTTCTGCACGTATGGTCGATAGTAAAATGCGAGAGATCCGTCAATCCGGCACCATCGTGGGAATGGATCGAATTGCGGTAATGGCAGCATTAAACATCGCCCATGAGCTTATCAAAGTACAAAATGAACTTGCTCTGCACTCTGATGGCACAGAAAAACAACTAGAGAGAATTCAGGAAAAAATTGAACAGGCATTGGCTCAAGCCCGCCAAATGGAACTATAACCCTCTGATTTTGCAAGTTTTATTGACTGTACAGAAAGATATTTATATTTTTACCTTAGCAATTCAACATACCTATAGAGCAATCAGATAATAATTAGGTATACTGTAATTGCTCCCTGGGTAGCTGGTGATTCTGCTACGTCCCTGAGCCGATGTATTACCTTTGGAGGCAACGCGTTCTGCTGGCGTGCATGTCCGCTCGACGGAAAGCCCGATGCTTTACTGATGCCACCACCTTGAACCTCTGGGTTCAAGGACCAAGCTGATAGCGACTACTCGGGGAGCTCTATTTGTCTTCTAACACCGGTTCTAAAAACGCCTCAAAATCATCATTACGCCAATCTTTACGCCTTGCTCGTACCAAACTTACTTACCCAGAACAACGTGCCGCATCCATCGGGTTATGCCGACAGCTTTTACTGCACCCGCGCTTTATCAACAGCCAAAAGCTCGCTGTTTACATCTCCAATGATGGCGAAATAGACCTTCAACCACTAATTCACCTTGCTTGGTCTCTGCGCAAAGATGTTTACTTGCCGGTATTACACCCCTTTCGACAAGGTGAGTTGGTTTTTATGCGTTATGATCCAGGACAGGACTTAGCCAAAAACCGTTTTGGCATACCTGAACCGCTCTCGCCTTATGACACAAGGGCACCGTCGTGGATGATGGACCTAGTATTAACACCGCTTGTTGGTTTTGATGTGCAGGGAAATAGAATGGGAATGGGTGGAGGGTTTTACGATCGTACCTTTGCTTTTGTTAAGGGCAATACACGCCCACGAAAACCTTACCTCATGGGCACTGCACACGAGTGTCAAAAAACAGAGGAATTAGTGTTGGAGTCTTGGGATATTACAATGAATGGAATAGTGACGGGCAGTCATACCTACGGCAGCTAACTCGCGCAGGCTATAAGGAAGCATTGTTCTGTCTTAGCGAATTGAAAACTGGCTCGCAACCATCTCAGGATCTGGCTGATCAAGTGTATAACCACTCACCACAACACCCATTCCTAAAATAAACATCAGTACTACTAATAAATCAGGCTTCTTTTTCATCGTAACATCTCATAGTTGCGTTACCCATCTACCAGCTCAATAAGCTTAATTGCCAATTCGACAATCTAATAGCGGCCTTCCTAGCAACAAAGTAACAGTGCGCACGTATTTAACGGTTTCCTTTACGTGTCTTATTTTTATAACGCCTTAATATGAACCCAGCATATCTCAATTAGCTAAAGCATTCTGAGAACTAGGTCAAATGATTATTTATTAATCTATAAGGACAAGTAAATAATCACAGTTTTTCACTTTCGCACCGAACTGTTCACATCTATACCGTATTTACGCTGATTGAGCGATAAATCGCGATATTCTACTAAACAGTGTAGTGCAAGAATTCACCTAAGCTAGCAGGTATGTGAGTGGTAGCTCACATTTTGTACACAAAAATGACTAATTTATTATTTTTCTCGTCAAATCAGGCAAGTAGCCGCATAACCTAAGGTATGGCAGCAAATTAACACGCTAAATAGGAAAAGGAAAGTGAAACGAACCGTTACAAATAAGCGGGTCACAATATATAAAGTACAAGGGCAAAAGGTTATGTATTTGCTACCGGAGTTCTAAATGCCTTCACATACACGCTCAATTAACTCAGCCCTAACTTTATAACCTCCAATAAAAAACAAGAGGTCTGATCAAACTTATTGGTCAACATATATATTTACAGCACGATGTTTTTAGTATACAAATATGTTTACACGCAAGCAATCATGATCAATGGAAGGGTTGATAATGAGCATAGAAAAGATAGTCGCCAAACAATATCGAGATAAAGTAAATCACGCTGTTAATCAATTTGGCAGCTTACCTATACTTCCCCAAGAGGGCTGGATAAGGACGGTCAGAAAGGCTCTTGGCATGTCTGGGACTCAACTTGCCAAACGACTTGGTGTAACAAAGGCGAGAGTTTCAAAGGCTGAGCAAGATGAGCCTACCGGTAGCGTTACACTTAAATCGATGCAGGCCATGGCCGAGGCGATGGATTGTAAGTTTGTTTATGCGGTAGTGCCTAAACAGAATGTAGAAGAAGTCATCAAGCTGCGCGCTATAGATAAGGCTCGAATACAAGTAAAAGCCGCATCTATCCATATGGCGCTTGAAGCGCAATCGTTGAATAAAGAACAGCTGAATTTTGAAGTTAAGCGTATAGCGGCTCAAATCATGGACAAAATGCCCGCAGACTTATGGAATGATTAATGACTGACGTAATGGATTACCCTGATGGAGCTATACCCCTTGACCCAGATGAGATGGAGGGCCTGAAATTCAAGCATATTTCTACGCGGGGGGAGCTTGATCAATTAGAACAAGCTGGAATTACAAACGGTATGAAATGGTCGGATAAACAGAAAAATCTAGATATTTTATCCGAGGCCTTTGTTTGTGAGCTTCACAAACGCTTGTTTGGTGACGTGTGGAAATGGGCAGGTAGTTTCCGCAAAACAGAAAAAAATATTGGTGTTGATCCATTTCAGATAGCAACTCAGTTACGACAGCTGCTAGATGATGCAAAATATTGGGTTGAATACTCTACGTATCCACCAAAAGAGCTGGCGGCCAGGTTTCATCACAAGTTGGTTTATATATACCCGTTTCCTAATGGTAATGTCCGTCATGCTCGAATTATTACTGATGCTGTATTGACCAAATTGCTAAGTGAACCTGCTATCAACTGGGCAGGCGGTTATCGATTAGAAAGTATGAATGATCGACGAAATGAATATATTGCAGCACTCCGAGCGGCTGACGGGCATGATTTCAGCGAGTTACTGAATTTCGTCGGCGCTGGTGAATAAGTATGTCACGTTTATTACGCACGTAAGCCATGCGACATAAGCCGTTGTTATTAATACCGTTATCTTTCCTCCTTATTTCGTTTCTCAGCGTCTCTATTTGAAATAAAAATTAGGGCGGCACACAAACTTTCTAATAATTATTCAGACCGTTGCATGCTGGATCTTTCTCCACCCGCAAGCGCAGCCCCAAACCATGAATAACTTTGGTAAAGCTAGCAAGTTTAGGGTTCCCTTTTTCTGATAGCATTTTATACATGCTCTCTCTACCTAACTCTGAACGAGTAGCCAAACCTGATATACCATTCTCCTGAGCTTCAGCAAGATTACGTAACGCCATTAAAATCACTTCAGGGCTTCCGTCTCCTAACGCTTCGTTCAGATATTCTGCTGCCACTTCAGAATCACGCAAGTGTTCATTGTGTGTCGCTCTAACGTTACGTGCCATCCTAATTTCTCCGCCTATATTCTTGCCAATAAGCTTTTGCTTTCACATCCCTAAGTCCGGCTAGCCATTCGCTATATGGGCTCTTTCCATTTTCATCAACATATTCATTGATAACATTTACCATATATAACACTCCTTAATTGTATCCTAAAGGATACAAATTGCATACTCCTAAACCTAGCCTACAGCATTGCTCATAACTTATTGTTTAATTTAGTTTTTATCCATTTTCAAAAACTGACACCTTAAATCACTGAGCAGCCAAGAGGTAAGTAGGAGTTAGCACTAAGCGGCATTCTGCCCCATTCCCAAAAAAACCTTGTTTACATGTAAATTGGATTGCGTCATTAATGAAAGATTTTTTATACCGTTCAACCACAACTCTTCATCCAATCCGAGTCTTTCTATTATTGATGTATGATGCGCAGCAATATAACCACGTTTATTGGCGCAAATGGCTCGACCTGTCCAATCCAATAAATTTAAATATTCCACCCAACCAAAAGGGATTCCCTGCTTTTTATTTTTACTGATTGAACCCGAAAAATAAGCCAGATAATCGGGTGATTCTCGCTTATACCATCTGCCAATGGTTACTCATGACCGCATAAGCACACACATCAATACAAAATACTCGGGAAAGCAATCTGATTCTATCTACAATCCATTCACGCCGATGCTCATAAGACCTCCCTGACCACTTATCCTGCCCACACAAAAAAACCGGTCGCCATTCGCAACCGGCTCAATCAAAAACCGTCAATCTATTTCAGGGTCAATCAAAACTATTCAAAAATACAACGCCGGGATCATCCGCAAGTATAATCGACACAGATCCATCACCAGACACTGCAAGTTTTTGTTCATAAACCGAGTAAGAATTGGCAATACCTAGAGTAGATAAGTCTAACTCACCATCACTCCCATATATCCACAAGCCTAATGAATACGAATCTAATATCTTGCCCTCCCACTTAGCAGAAACACCGTGCGCTTTATCATCCGGGCCCATTTCAATTGCAATCGACGTCTGACGATCTGAAGAAAGCATTTTACTCCATAACATGGTTGATACATCAATCATTGAGTACCCCCAATACCCATTCTCAGCACCATAGGCGATACCACCATCCTTACTCAGCGCAATATCAACACCACGACTTCCCCCACCAGCGGTAATAGTTCCAATAAGCGAAACCGACACTTCATTATGATAGTCGTCGTAATTTAGATCATAACAGGATATCCCCGAGGAATCTCTCAACTGACAATAACGATTCCCAAAAAGGCTAACATCCATATAAGTTGAGCTATCCATATGGCCAGCCCCATCAAAATAAACGAAACCAGTTTTTGCATCATGAATATTGCCAAAGAAAGGTGTCAGCAATAAATCCTTACCTTGAGTTCGTGATAACGAAAACCCAGAAAACAACATAGGTTCACTTGACCACATGGTTCTATTTGACGGGTTATTGAGGTCCACAACCACTATTGAGTGTGAACCATTCAGATCCGCCACATACAAAAAGTCGCCATTAGCACTTACTTCCATGTCACCAAGAACTAAACCTACTGCTTCTATCCGCTTAACAAAAGACTGATCATATACGTTATACACATCAATACCTGTAGCACCAGTTTCATGCATATAAACATAGGGTCGAACAGGATCTGTAGACAATTCAGTATACTGGCCCGAAAGCTCTGCCACACTTGAGGGGTCACTACTTCCGACCCAAAAACCAACATTTATTGTTTCGACATTATCAATTACATCGCTGTTTGATTGAACCGATATTGTTGTACTGTAAAATGCATCTTTCTCCAAACCCGTGGCATCTGCCGTGATAACCAACACATCAGAAGTAGAACCGCTTGCCGTCACATTCAACCACAAAGCCTCAGTTACAGCACTCCAACGAGTATCAGAAAACCCGTAACTATCAAGTATGTCTACCGAATGTGATACTTTCCCCACGGTAACAAATTTTGATAATGCTACGCCACTATCAGGTACCAGTATAAGATGCTCAGAAGCCAACACTTTAACGTCCACCGTAGTCGTTACAACATGCCCCTTCACATTCGCAGAGAGCGTTAACTGCCCCTCGTGCATACCTTTTGATAAGGTTTTCGGGTCAACAGTCACCGTTATATCTTCGATGGTTTCATTAACTACACTGGGACTAGTGAGACTAACCGTATCATCCACTGAAAAAATAATATCTGAACTTAAATCATATGTACTTATACCTGTGTTAAGCGAAACCCCAATCAATCCAACGGCGTTTTCCCAACCATCAGAGCCATCAATTTCGATAAGCTCTTGCGTAAAGCTAAACGTGGGCAGCAACATTGTTACTGAAATATCTATTTCTATTTCTTCATTATCATAAAGGTTCGTTAACGTTAACGTCGCAGCATGTTCTCCTAACAACAAAGTGCTGCCGTCTACAACGACAGATACACTCGCCCCACCGGTTCCCGCATCATTGCTAACCTGAAGCCAAGGGACTTGTGTGGTTAGTGACCAACCCAAGCTGTCTCCACTAATTGTGAACTCCTGAAGTTCTTTCTCACTAGATCCTAGTATGGGGCTAAAGCTAAGCTTCGTTTTATCCACAACCAAAGGCTTGGTATACGCAGGATCATTAGGATAATAGTCAACCCCATCCTCATAACCATCATTATCGTCGTCGTTATCAGAATCATTATTAACACCATCGCCATCCCAATCATTTGGTGTCAAATATATCAAAGGGAAGTGATCTTCTTCGTCAAGAATCCCATCATTATCATCATCTGGGTCACTATTATTGCCGATACCATCACTGTCAGTATCCAAATACTCATCTGCATCATTAGGAAACGCATCTACGATATTCGCAACTAGATCGCCATCAGAATCTTCCCCTTCATAATTAGTTAATTGAAAAGTTACCCCGTTCTCAATACGCTTTACTATTCCGAAACCCTCTACAAGCCACATCTCCCCTTTCCATGGAATACTTATTTGAGCACCCTCTATAGTGGCACTGATATTCAGAGTGAAACGAATTCGTGCAGCCTCAAAAGTCCCATAAGGAACGGTGACAGATTCAACACCATTAAAAGTACTGGTGCCACTTACGTCAATGGAGCGAACACCGTAAGTAGGGCTGATATTTACGGTTCCCTGGGTATTAATGGTAGTTGTTCCACCTTCTGCAAGGCCTTGCTGCCAAAGAACAAGGTTCTTATCAAAGACAAAGTCTGCACTAAAGGTTCCGACACCACGCACATAAATATAAGGTGAATAAAACCCACGTAATCCAACGGTATTACTATCGGTAAAATAATATTCCTTCCCGTTTGTTGGATAATTCAGTACGTCTAACGAATCACCTCCTACCCTCTTACTCCCCGAAAAAACAGTGGCGTCAGAGCTATTGTTATAATACCAAGAGGAGTTAGCGCTATTCGGTAAGTAAACATTGTTTTTAAGCCCCCGAGTAGGGCTAGCCACTTCGTCGCCACCTCCTCCTCCGCCGCCACCGCCACATGCAGAAAGAAAAGCAATGACAGAACCAATGACTAACAACTTTAATGATGAATAAAACCGATCAGACAATAAAAGAAGAAATAATTTATTACGATAAAACACAGCAACCTACCTTATGACCCATAAAACACTTAAAATGATTTATTTAAAAAGACAGGAAATACCCAGAACAAAATAAAAGTCGTCAGGTAAGTATATCCATTGAATATACTTCGCCAACAACAAAGGTGATTGAGCCGTCCTTGTCCAAACAGCGCGAATACTACCACAAAAAAACACACTGCATATGACCCTAATCATTAATATTCTGAATCACGAACAATACGCGCAGAGACACCGTCGACTTAGACCCACCTTTAATACCAAGGCCTTATAGATAGTATCGTCGGCAACACTCTCAAAATCGCAGGAAAAATACCAAATCCACCCTATAAGAATTCCTTCACACCAAATTTACTCGTTGAATATGATTCTCTAGGGAAACTGAATATTATTTTATAAAAAGTAGAATTTTAAAGTGGACAAAAGTACGGAGGTGATTGTCCTAGTTATTGACATAGTCATTGGCTATGTCAATGTTAGCACTAAGCAGCATTTTGACTCATTCCCAAAAAAACCTTGTTTACATGTAAATTGGATTGCGTCATTAATGAAAGATTTTTTATGCCGCTCAACCACAACTCTTCATCCAATCCGAGTCTTTCTATTATTGATGTATGATGCGCAGCAATATAACCACGCTTATTGACGCAAATGGCTCGACCTGTCCAATCCAATAAATTTAAATATTCCACCCAACCAAAAGGGATTCCCTGCTTTTTATTTTTACTGATTGAACCCGAAAAACAAGCCAGATAATCGGGTGTTTCTCGCTTATCACCATCTGCTCCTACCTCCTTTACTCTTTTTCCATAAAAGGCAATACGGTCTTGAATAGAAGTAAAATTAGAATTTTCTGGTGTTTCAGCAATACCAGCGCGCACTGAGTTTAAATCTACATATACCATACACGCAAGAATAGCCGCCTCATCCAACAAAGCTTGGCTTTTGAATCGTCCTTCCCAAAACCTGCCCGTGCACTGATCCTCTGCGTTAGCTTCTCGGGCAATAGTTTCGTTAACACAACGCATGAACCAACTGATGTCGGTTAAACGCTCTCGCCACTTTCCCGTAGTCTCGCCCACCTCATCAATTTCCGCTTGGGTTAAATCAACGTTATTTAGATACCGATTAACAAGAACATTCCCCGAATAAATTGAACGCCAACGTGTTATCACTTGCTCTTGCGTTAGTGCTTTAGCCCTATCTACATCAACGCGCATCACAATATGCCAGTGGTTACTCATGACCGCATAGGCACACACATCAATACAAAATACTCGGGAGAGCAATTTGATTCTATCTACAATCCATTCGCGCCGATGCTCATAAGACCTCCTCGACCACTTATCCTGCCCGCACAAAAAAGCACGACGAACACAACGGGAAACACAATGATAATAAGGTGTTGCCTCAAGACTTATTAGCTCTTTTCTTGCTCTGGTCATCCTTAACCTCTTCAAACTAAATAACTGTAATTATTAACAGTACAAATAAAGTGTAAAGAGGTTAAGGGTTTGTGTCAACTAGGGTGGGTGTCCAGGTTATTCGTCCTTCCAGGTTATTCGTCCAGGTTATTCTTTGGTTATTCTTTCTTCCAGGTTATTCTTTCACATGCCATTCTTTGGGATGAGCGATATAGCATGCTGATTGATTCGATAAAGTATCGCAATACAATCTAATGCTGCCATATTGAGAAAACACATCTAAGAGTTGATCCTTACGGCCCATTTGACCACTTACCTGCTCCAATTCATCATCATTCAAAGGTGCAGTAACTTCATGTCTAATAGCGACAGTGAACTCAGAACCACCATCAGTACGATTACCCGCTGGTGTACAGACAAACCTCTGGTTCTTTCTTTCAAGCAATGTCTTTAAGCTTTTCAATTCCAAGGATCAACACTCCCCTTCAAAAGCTAAGCGATACAATTCCTTCATGGTTTCCGTTGCTGATTTTCTCATCAGATCAACATCACCGCTATCAAGGTCAGGTGAACGAGGTATTGTTTTAGATAAAGCCCTTATTCTATCCGCTTCAGGCCCCACACCAACACTCAGCAAGTTATCCAATGCTGCTAAAAAACCTTGCTCAGAAGCCATAAGAAGCCACCTGGTGCATTCTTTGGCATCCTCTTCATGTACCGCCCCGGCGCTTTCCATATCAGAGTGCAACAAGTTCAACATGTAGATAACAGCAATACTGTATTGTGAGTGCATATCACCAACTTGTGCCGCTGGTTCTAATACTTCTTTATGTTCCTGAAAAACCAACACCCACTCAGGTGATACATAACCATCCTCTACGGCTCGACTTTCGCTGGCACGATCACAGTCTCGGCGAAACGCTTTCACGTCGTTAGATACTGGAAAATCCGCTTCTTCATACATGCTTAGCACTCACCACTGAGGTTTATCTCTTCAACAACGATAACAAAAAAAGCCCCAGCAGTTTCCCACCAAGGCTTTCAATATCTCAATGCATTCGCAAGGGCATTCACACCTGGATCACCCTGCAACACCTTCACAGACCCTGTATAACACCTGAGAAGCCCCTGCACAGCCTTTGAAGAAGAGGCAGGGTTGCATTCTCTGCAGATGAACACCTGAACCAAATACTACCTGCCTCTTCTCATTTAGGGCGAGCTAAGCTGAAAATACCTCTTCTTTTATATCTCGACGTATTCCAAATTTTCAGCAACATCGCTATCAATCTGATCTTTACTTATTAAAGCAAAATGACTCGGTACACTGCTACTAATTCCATGGGATATGATGAAATCCAAGTTGCCTGTCATCTGACAGCATAGGCCGACCTCATTTGGCAATCGCTTATACCGGTGATCAGTTCTCCTATGCTTTAGCAAGGCCATTTTCTCTATACTTTTCCCGATCATAGCAGCCCAATGTTCATTGCTATACTTAAAATCTTGACAATCAATAGGGTGGCTATCCTTTTCTAATTCATATTCACCTTCTTCAATCCATATAACTAGCGAATTTTTTTTCTGATTACTCGCTAACCCAATAGTTCTTCCACATTCAAAAACAATGATCAGTGCTCCTGCTGTATAAGGAAAAACAAGTTCATCATCAATACCAAACGTATTCGCAATTTTTTCAGCAGGCCAAACACTGTCCCGAAATACGCTTTTTATAACTTTACCCTTTATCGCCTGCAATAGACTCTTTGACTCCGAAAGGAGCTCTTCTACTGGTATATTCATCCGTCATTGCCCTCACTCATAGGTTCTTTTTAGCTTCGTCAATTAACGCATCGATCAGTTTAATGTTAACCGGATCAACCCCCTTCCCATGCCCCAATGGATCAGCGACTACTGTCTTACCATTTTTGCCAAATAGAAACTGCAAATCATCTATATGCATATCATTTGATATTAGGTTTGAGCGAATTGATTGCAAATCTGACACACTAGATGCATTAAGCATACTTCTATCTCCCAACGAGCTAACATAGACTTTGTTTCCGTGCATTGGATAAGCAATATCTTTAGAGCCTGCCGCCATTCTATCAAAAACAATCCCCGGGCTTCCATCTCCTAAACCAGGAACCCCGTCAACGTCAATGATTCCATGATTTTTAACAACAGGAAACCCCTTCCTTTCCAGCTGATCCAAAAGCTCAATCTCAGCCTTTAAAGCAGCTCGATCCCCATATATCTCAACTCCCACCACAAGGTTGTCATTTAAAGGGTAAACGTCTTTAAAGTCCCCACTTCCTATTGACTCACCTAGGTCAGAGTGATTAACCCTTGATGGTATATTGTCTGGAACAGCTTTCATAATAGTTCGTGCTGCAGCAAACCCTGCTATACCTGAAGCCGCATCTATAGGATTCGACCATGATTTAACCCACCCTTCACCTATGGCACCTAAGGCTCCCCAACCGTCGCCTGCATTCAACTTAGTGATTGCCAAATTGGCTCCAGCGGCGTATGAGTTAGGGGTACCTGATATACCAAAATGAGCGCCTGCGGCTAATGCATGACGACCAGGATTGCCTTGAAAGTAATCTAAGTAATCGGATCCGACAATCCACTCATTTCGTTTATTGTCTGCATTATAGATAACATAGTGATCAACAAGAAGTTCTTCACCATTTATCTCGCCTTGTGCGTACACCTGATAATGGCCATCACCTTCAACAAAGCCTGACAAATCATCGTTTAGCTGAAATGCTGCCCCTGGCTTAAGCGCCCCATCAAATGTTGGGTTTTTTGGATCATATAACGCCGCTCCAGAAAATCCTCCCTTTGCATTTTTAAATCGTTGAACCCGTTGCCTATCAGTGCCTCTAGGCTCTTCCATGTTTGGATGAAATGTATTTCCTCCATATTTATTCGACGCCAACAAATAGGAATTCTTAACAGGGCCCGTTTTTCCTCTACCATTAGCCATCTCACTCGCCCCAGCCCTTTCCCTCTGCTTCGCTAATTCCCTTTCTCTACCAATCTTCAACAACGGCGCTTCATGGTCTGACTTGATAGCATCAACAATCGTGTTACCAATTACCTGACCAAAGGCATTAGTAACAATATCCGCTAAGGTTTGCTTGCCCCCATCATCAAACATTCTTGAGATCTCTCTACGGGCAACACCACGTACGATATTCTCTCCAATCTGAGCGCCTACATTCGGTGACTTCATACCAGGAACTTCCGCTACTATCGCAGCTGCTGCAACATTCGCCCATGTGAAGTGAGCGTCTTGACCTGCAACCTTACTGGCTGAATAGCTTGTACTGGCATTAACAATGGCTGTTAGTGTTTTAGAATTCTTAAATGCTGTACCTACTGTTCCACCAGCATGCATCCATGAAGCTGCTCCGGCACTAAATGCAGTTGTTAGTGCACTGGTACCTACTGCCTCCCATGAGAATTCGTCTTGTAAACCTAAGGCCATACCAGCCAACTGACCAGCAATACCTCCAGCTGCTCCTGCTACAAACCCTATACCTAACGCGGCTCCAAAACCAACACCACCAGACAACACTGCACCGCCTAAGGCCATTGTACCGCCGACTGTTGTCGCTGCTGTTGCTGTGCCTGCTACCGCCGCTGTAGTTGCCGTTGCCGCTGTACCTGTTGTTCCAACTGCCACACCAGTTGCAGCAGTAGTTGTACCCGCAGTTCCCGCAGCAGCCGTTCCATACCCCGCAGCACTCGCCGCTGCTCCAGCTGTATAAATAATAACAATGATCACAATAATAATGACCAGTATCTGTGCTGCACTACAACCCGCTCCACCATCCTCTTTAGGTGGCGGTGCAATCGGCATTGTCGGCGTGGTATCACCAATAATCTGTGACGCATTGTAGGGCTTAAACGTCTCACTGGTATTCTGCACATTGGTGACGTTATTCGGTATTACCAGTATCTGACCAACCGTTAAACCACCGGATGTTGTTAAGCCATTCGCATCTGCGATCAAATACCAAAGGGATGAGTCACCCCAAACCTGTGCGGCTACCGTTTCCAAACTTTCGTTAGTGGATTGAACCGTGTACGCACTCGGTGTAGGTGCTGGGTAGTTATCGCTGATAGGTGTGAAGTTATAATCCAGGTCTTTATCTTCTAACTGACCATCACTAGCGATGCCTTTGCCGTTGCTGTAGTAGAAGTACTGGGTTTTAATATCATCCGTTTTTAAGTTACGTTTACGGATAATTTCACCTTGTGAGTTCAGGTAGAAATCACGGTCATTATCCGATTTCTGATGATCACGAGTCGCTATTACATTACCATTGGCATCGTAATATTGTGTGGTGGTTCCTGGTTTGTATTTAGATTGATCTGACTGACGCCTACCTGCACGAGAGATCACTTTAAAACTATCAAATCCTATATAGGAATTGGTGATTTTATCCGTATAACTAACCGTTGTACCGTTGCTGTCATAACCAGTAGTCGTTTGCGTTTTGATCGAGTCATATCCGGTATAATTAAAATCTACTTTATATGATTTCTTCAACCCACCAGTATTAATCGTTCCATCATTGTTGACATAACGCCACAGTGCTTTATCACTGGCAGTATGCACTTGTGGTAATCCAGCCTCTGTATACCCATAAGCAACCTGTCCTGCTAACTGACCATCACCTTGATAGGTGTAAGCGACAAGTTCTTTCGGGTCACCCACTGCGGTACTGTTGTTATCTTCATCCGCTGATTGATAGTTGTAATTAAACTGATAAATGGCACGTCCCATTTTGTCATAGTGCTTTTGACTCACATACGTATTACCCGCATTTGCAGAGTCCGTTACTGTGGTAGCGATGTGCCGATTATCAGCATCATAAAAGTACTTTTCGAGATCATTACCAGCACGCTCTGACTCTATCCTGTTACCTGCTAAATCATAGGACAGCAATGCACTACGATCATTGGTAGCGTGCAAACCGATACGACTCTCGGTACCGTCTATTACTCGTGCACCTTGTGTCGCAAGTAATCGATTGTTTTTATCGTAGCTGTACCAAAGCTCATCCTCTGCAACACCATCAGATACGTGACGACGGTTGCCTACTGCATCGTATTCGTAGGTAAGATTAATGCCGTAATCCGTTAGCTCCTCGACTGGCGTTGTAAGCCATTCACCATTTCGTAAAATCGTCACAGGGTCGGCATGACTGATTGAATTCACGTTCTGAATACGACCCAATCGATCATACTTTGTATCCGTAGTAATTTCCGTTGTCACTTTTAGTGAACGTTCGGCGGTGAACTGAAACCCTTTCGATTCAAACATTTCTGAGATGGGGTTCCATATTGTTCGATACGTGAGAGGTAAATTAACCGTTGCTAATTGATACGATTCACCCACATTGACTTCACGAATTTTACGCCCCTTCTGGTCATACACATAACTTGTGTGTAATCCCACCCCAAGATCATCTTTGACGCCAACCAAACCATTGGCTAAATACTCATAACGAATATCTTGCACATTGGAGGTATAGCCGTAATTAAGATCAGCCGTTTCACTACCCGTACGATAGGTATTACGTTCTTGTAATTGATACTGACGACGTAACTGCCCTGCTTCGTCATAAATAAACTGCGTATCAACACCGCCATAATCACGCTTGTGCTGCATTCGACCAAAGTAATCATAATCAAATATCGCGACACCACCGTCCACCAATACTGCGGCAGATTGATTGCCTCGCTCATCGTAATACATGGTGGTTCGTGTACGATCGGCTTGGGATAACCCATTCATATCACCAACAATGGTTTCTACCGCTTTACCCAGCGCATTGTAACGCTGGTGTGTTTCCAACCACTGTTGATTGTTAGCGCTCTTGGTACCACTGATCAGTTGACGGGTTAACACACGGTTGCCAGCATTATCGTATTTATAACGGGTTTCACCACCACTTGCGGTGTAGTGATTAGACATTCTTCCCGCTTTATCATAACGATAATAATGGCTATGACCGATTTCATTGGTCGCTTCTCGACGTTGACCTAACGCATCATAACCATTACGAGAAATACCACCATCGGCTGCAACGAGTTTTTCTGCCAAACCTCGGTTGTTATACAAGGTTGCTTGGCTGTTTTCATTCGCATCAACAGAACCTAACTGACGACCTTGTAAATCCACATAAAAATGGTTATCAATCGTCACACCTTGTTGAGCAATAACCTGTTCGTTACCAACCACATCACCGGTTTGCTGCCAAAGATTAAGCTGCTCGCCTTTGAGTTTTTGCTCGTAGATGGCTTTGTTCTGTTGGTTATATTGATACGTGGTTGTCCAGCTTTCTATTCCATTTTCACCAACCACCCCATCACGATCACCTTCAACAAGCTCGATGACATTACCCCAACGATCAATTTTCTGCGTTGTTAGTTGAGCGTAGGTAATTAATGCACCGGGAGTGCCCGTGGTGAATTCAGGAGCAACAACCTGTTGGGTTCGCCCTAAATTATCGTATTGATAGTGGGTTTTACGCACCTGATCCGTAAGGTTTAAAACATCTTGAGCTGTTTTATCGTTAAAATCCGCTTGGGTATCATTAGCAGCATCTAACGTCCAACCGATGCCACTTTCTGCAACTTGCTGAACCATTTGTCCTAAGCGGTTGTAGTAATAAAAACGATCCACTCCATTATCTTGGTTGGTTTTAACAATTTGGCCAATGTCATTGTAATCAAAATATTCATCCAACGCTGTAGACTCAAATGTGTCATCAAACAACACCTCACTTTTAACCAAACCACGCTCTACCATCTCACCAAAGGCGTTATAACGCGTTTCAGTAACCACAAGCTTTTCTGTATCTTTTAGCCGGGTATAATCCAAATCTAAGGTCGGTCGCAGCTGAATGGTATGGGTTTGTTGGCCAACATCGTTATAGCGGAACACTTGCCCTTGGGTTTGACGATAACCGTTATAGTCTTTGGTCATTGTCCATTCTTTGCGTAAATTGCCTTTTTCATCATAAGTAAAAAACACGGTGTTGTGCTCACCGTTAATTTGTTGGATACGGTTGCCCGCCATGTCATAGCGCCAACGATTAACTTGATCTTTTTCCACATCAATGTTTGCAACCACTTTATCGGCAACAAATTTCCCTTCCGCTAACATGGCTCGGTTAGCACCACCGCTAAACTGTGTTTGCTGAATACGATTACCCACCGCGTCATACGCAAAGGCGGTCATCGGTGCCACAAATTGCCCGGTTCCGGCGGCGATTTGTGCTTGGCTATCAACACCTCCCCCTATCACCATCAGCCCATGGGTTGCACTGCTATTGACTAGGTCATCGCCATTAAGCAATTCAAATTCATATTGCCCTGCCGGTATACCGTCTCTATTCGCCCAGTAGGTGTTATCAGAGTTTTTACGTACCTCGATGGTTTGCCATAAGGATTCGTAGGTATCAATTACGACACCTGTGGAGGTTTCCAATTGTCCGTCTTCGGCATTTTGCGGTATACGATAACGCAAGGTGAGCGCTTCAGGTTTTGGTTCACCCGCAACGTTAACATTGAGGAGTTCGAGTTTGTTAATCTCAGCGCCCCAGGTTTTTCCGGTATTGATTTTATCACGACGAGTATCAATGACTTTTATCTTAACGCCATCAACCTCTTTCCAAACCGTCATGGCAAGCACACCTTCAATTCGTGCGCTTCGGCCATTAGAGGTTTTATCATGGGTATTACTATAACTCAGGCCGTTTTGACCATAATGCACCGTTCCAACACCATAACCCGGTGCAGGCACGGACTTACCACTCTGAGCAGGGGTATTAGAATGAGGCCAAGTTCCATTAACCATTCTGGATGAGGAGAATGTTTTCTTATGCCTATCGCCGTACGCATTACTGGTTTCAACGGTAATGCTCCAACTCAATCCCCCATCACCTAACTGTTTGGTAGAAGACCAATCAACAGAAAAACGGTTTTCATGACGCCACTTATCTTTTTTATCATGAAACCACATTTGATTTTGAATTTTACTATTGACGTCATAGGTAGAATTCACAAAAGAAAATGCCGTTTGTAGATCTTCTTTGTTATTTGCCTGAGTAATTTGATATTGACCACGGGTTAACACAGTGTGGTTATCACTGGTATCTTGCACTAAAAATTGATAACCACCACGTGCAAACAATAATCCATTTTCAGCATCAGCCGCACTGACCGTAAAGATATGGTGATAGCTATTTTTACTTGTCAACGTCACAACGGGAACATCGGCACCATTCACCACTAAGCGTAAGTTATCGGCCGTGGTTGCCGTAATCACATGCACCTTCACTTCGGTACTATTTTGCTCTATCCAGCTCACACTGTTGCTAGGTGATGTTTGTGTGTCAGTAATAATATCAATTTCACCGCGCGCCACACCGTATTTTTCGGTATCTCCCAAACGCGTGTAGTTCACTTGGTATTCATAGCGGTCACTGGATCGACCCGAAACATTAACTGTAGTGGTTACCTCGCCTACCTGTGCCGTTAACGTGCTCCAATTCGTATCACCCACTTTGCGATAAACAAATTCAACCTTATCGGTATCGATACCGGCTAGCTGAGGGTTTCGCCATTCAAGTTGTGCATCACTCGTACCTTTACCACTGTGAGTAATCACCAACTGCTCTGAAGAGTCTTGAGTCGCTGATAGTATTTCCGGCTCTACTATGGCGCTTACCCGCCCTAGCACGTCATAAAACGTTTGTGTGGTGACTTTGGTATCTACCGTCCCATCTTTTGTTGTGGTTAATGCAACGACATTGCCTAATGCGTCATATCCGGTTTCGCTGATTAAAACACTGCTGGCAAAGGTGCGGGTCAAATCACTGGTTTGTGTGTTGTTAACTTGCGGGCCAAACACCACACTGTCCACAAACACATTTAATTGTGTTTCCGACTCACGTCGATTCATCACATCATAGGTATAGCGATATTCTCGGTCATAACCAATGTCACTTAATAACGTATCATTATCTTGTAACTCACTCGCGCTGGCCTGAGTAATGGGCTGATCGTTAAGTATCCAGCTTGCCATAAAGTCGGTAGCGGTACCGGTGTATTTTGCTGCAAACTCTGTGCGTTCAGTGACATTACCTTCTTTGTCATACACCAAGGTGGTGAGATAGTTTTCTGAGTCCAGTGTGGCAATACGGTTTCCGGCTTGATCATAACGATGATAAGTACTGACCTTTAGATCAGCCCCTTCGTTATCAACACTCATTCGCCACTCTTCAATCACCTGACCAAAATCATCGTATTCTGTGCCGGTTATTGGTGTCTTCGTTGTCAGTGCGGTTTCACTGTTTATCAACATGTCCACTGCGGGCTGTACAACACTGATTTTGCGGTTTAGTGCATCGTAGTGTGTGGTTAATTCTCGGTCATTATTAGGGTTAGTGCTTAATCCGTTTAACAACTGCGCTAACGTCATACCAAAACGATGATCCACAGGAACCTCCGCCATACCCACGGCATCAAAATCCAATGCAGTTGCATAACGGGTTAACGTTTCAATATTGTTAAAACCATCATAAGCGTAACCTGTCACATAACCTTCACCATCCACTTCATAGGCAAGACGGTTAGCGGCATCATAAACTTTAAAGGTTTTTACATCACGCCCATCAATATGCGCGATTTCATTCCCTAAGCTATCAAAATAGGTCGTTTCACTCGGGGCTCTGGAATCTTCGGTGCGAATTTCATTGGCATAGGGATCAACACCCAACCCATTCATATCACCAATATCTTCCGTCTCATCATAAACACTGACACTTGGGTGAATCGTTGTTCTTTGCCGTCCAACATCATCATAGATAAAGCCGGTAACACGCTCACTTAAGGTACCAGCACCTTCCACCATTTGAACAACGTTACCTAAGCCATCATAAGCATAGGTCGTGACAATGGGACTCTCGGTTTCAATGGAGCGGGTTTCGGTTGCCCATTGCGCCCAGCGCACATCTTCAATGACGTTTTCAATACTGTGAATGACTACCGTTTGTGTATTGGCAGGTGCGGCATTTAATGTCACACCTAAGTTGGCCGTTGAGTCTTTCGATGTATTTGTACTGGCATCCCAGTCACTTTCATACTGTACATTGGCTACGTGATAACGGGTGCTAGCATTTAATTCATAAATATCCAAACTGACGGTGGACGGTTCTGCGTTATAGGTTCGCTCAACTTCAAAGCGCATCACATAGTTCACACCACCGGTAAGGGTAATGGCATCTCCGTTGCTATCCGTGAGTGATTGAGTGATTGGCTCGTTGGCATCGTTGTAATACGACACGCTTGTGCTATCGGTGCCTAATTCAAGTTTAATTCCACGAGGCTTATCATTGTCATTAGTGCCGGTATAAAATACGGTAGGTTGTGTTGCTAACACTTCCTTACTAAAACTCAGCGTCATTTCCCAAATATCGCTGGTGGCATCATCCAGGCTGATTTGTGCTGTCTCAGGCGTTGCTCCGTTGTTATACAAACGCACACCAGCACCATTAGAAACGCCATAATCAGCAGTTAAACTGCTGGTATTAAAACTCGCATCGGCTGTCGCAAAATCCATACTGCTCAACACACCCGCCAATTCCATTTGAGCAACGCTGGGTGTGATTTCACGCACCAAACGATTCGCGTTATCGTAAACCGATGTCCAGCTGATTTCATTCTTATTGGTCAATACCGTACGGTTACCTGCCGCATCGTATTCGTAGGTTTCTTTTTCTGTAGGGTTATTACTTTTGCTATTAGCCTCGGCATCAATGATGGCAATCACTCGCCCAGCATTGTCATATTCTGTGGTGGTTTGTTGTAAATAATTTGCATGGTTTGCGTAAGCCGTACTGGTATCCCCATGGGCAATTTCGTTAACTGCCGTGAGCCAGTCTTGATAGGTACCTGCTAATTCATTAGCCCAAGGAATTAGCACTTTATTGGCAGACTGCAAGGTTGTCGCCTCAAGCTCTGCTAATGAGAACGTATTTAACGCCGTAATAATATTATTCAACCGTGCGGTAAAGGCACTTTCTGATAGGTTATTTAACACCTCACCATTAGGATTTAGGATGTCATCTTTAAATAAGTAAGCCAAAGTATGCGCTTCAGAATATCGACGACTGTGCACCACACGCCCTGCGGCATCGTAGACACTTTCATTTATGTAACCCAAGCTATCAAGTTGTGTATGTTGTCGGCCAATCGAGTCGTAGGTAAACCAGGTATACCGGTTGGTGGTGCTTTCTTGGGTGTTACGCTCATAAGAGCGAATTTGTGAGGCAATATCAGCAATACGTTGGGTTTTAATAAACGCTTCCAATTCACTTTGCGTCGTATTGTGATCAAACCCCGTCACGGCATCAGCGAATTGTATTTGTACCAACAAACGCCCTGCTCGGTCGTATTGATTTTCCGTTACCTGACCTAAGGCATTCACTTGAATCCACGCTCGGCCCAAGGTGTCATATACCGTTTGTTGGATATGGGCGGCGCTAATGCTGCTATCAATTAACTCTGCAACATGATTAACCGCGTTATTACCGGTAAAGCTTTCTGCAATTAATTGTGTCGATAATGTTGCCGCATTGGCAGCACCGTATTCTTTAATATCGAATTGACGGGTTTGTATTACACGACCAGTCTGGTCATAAACGTTTTGCGTGACCTGACCCAAAGCATCCAAGGTATAGATTAAACGTCCCGTGTCATCATACACATACTGCACCGTCGGATGCTCAGCCATGATGGCTGACTGATCTGTTGCATCTGCCAACTGCAACATTGCAATAACATCATCACGAGTTGATACCGTGCGAATAACCTTCTCTTTACCGTATTGTAAATGGTAAATATCGATCGGGTGTGCGTATTGACGTTTACCAACAACCAATCCTTGGGTGTTATACAGGGTTTCACTCACATCTCCTTCCCCATTCACCCGGTACACTTCTCGATTCGCTTCATCGTAATAAAACAACGTTTCAGCACCATTCGCATTAATGGATTTGATCACATTGTTGTTATCGTCATACACATAACGGGTAGTGAGATCCAACCCTTGGTAAAGCTGTTGATTGGTTTCTGCATCGATATAACTGCTATCAACAATTTCTGCAACACGACGACCCAATGCATCGTATTCATAACGGGTGCTGGATGCGGGAGCCACATAAACACGGGTTAGCTGATTGTTATCATCCACATCGTATTTAACCGCGGGTGCGCCACCGGCACTGACGGTAAGCTGATTACCAAGATCATCATAGGTAAAGGCAGTGATAACATCATTTTTACCTTCAAGCTCTGGATCATTTCCAGGGATCACGCCTTTATTGGTAACACTGGTAACACGCCCTGCAACATCGTATTCGGTAACGGTAATAATGGCATTAGACGGTGTGGCAACTTCGCTTTCACTAGGCGCAACTAGCCACTGAAATTCTGATATCTGTCGGCCTTGAGCATCGTATTGGTAATCTGTGACAAGATTTAGGCCACTGCTATCTACAGTTTTATCAACGGTTTTACGAATAAGGCGCTGAGCTGCGTCATACTCATACATTACTTCGGTACCGTTAACATCTGTCGCAATCTTTAACAAACCCGATTGATAATATTCGTTAACGGAATCGGCCTTTTGCTGCTCATCGGCTTGAACAGCATCGATATACCCTTGAATCGCACTTTCTGAAAATGACGCAAGGCTTCTTAATGCATCGGTGTTGTTATATACCGCAATCAACTCGCCCAGATCATTGTAATCATAAATGGTTCGATCCCCATTGGCTTGTTCTACCAAGCGGGTTTCACCGTAGGCATTACTGATAGTGGTTTCGGTGAGCGTTTCTGAACCGGTATTGATTTTTATGGCAACGTTACGATTTTCATCGTTGTACACGTATTGTATTGTAGCAACGCCATCAAACTGTGTAAGCACCCGACCTAAGGCATCATAGGTAATCATCGCCTGAGTAAGCATACCGCCTTCTTTATCCAGTTGAGCGATATGGGTTTGTCGTCCAATCTTATCTAAGCTGAAAGTAGTGCGATTACCATTACCATCTATTTCATCCGTAATACGCCCAAAACTATCGTAGGTAATGGCAGTTATTCGACGCACACCCTGTGCATCTTCGGTGGTGCTTTCTGCACGGCCACGTTTATCATAAAACGTTTCGGTGATAATGCTTTGACCATCTAATACACCACCTTTAGCATCACGGATACTGCGGGTACGTTCTGCAAACGCGTTGTATTCAAAACGTTGTTGATGACCCAATGCATCGGCTTGTAGACGAACCAATCCTCGACGGTCATACCGTAGGTGGTTTCGGTTATCACTGTCTGTGCGTAAACTGCGGAAGTATTGCAGTAACAGGCCGCTGGTAATACCGCCTTGAATTTGTGAGGTGTTCACGCCAAGGTTAGTTAATTGGGTCGCATAGGTTTGGCTACCAATCACTTCACCAAAGGCGTTAAAAAGCGTTTCTGCTAATTCGTTATTGGCATTGATACTAAAGGTTAAACGACCATTGGCATCGTAAAAGAAACGGGTAGTACGTTCAGCGTGCTTATCTTCATTACCTGAGTGAATCGTGGTGCTAGTGCGTAAACCATTATCATCATACATATGCACAATACGTTGTTCACTGCCATCCTCCCCAATACGACGTTCTTCTTTAACCTGCCCTTGAATATCACGATCTTGAATAATGCTACGAGAGCCGGTTTGGGTTGCGATAACCTGCCCCATCAGATCATAATCAATGTCCGTACGGGTACCATCAGTGGTAATGCTGTGATCAACTTCTCCACGTAAGGTATAACCAACCTGTGACAAGTGGTCACTGGCGCTGGCACCAAACTTAGCGGCATCAAAAATTAGCGCACCGCCATCCGTACTGTTGTAAGACAACAACAAAGTGAGACTTGATTCAGCAATAGGGTTGGAAAATAATTTATTACGATAGGTTTCTGTTAATTGGCGCTGCAGGTTTTTCGTCGCAGTTTGTTGGTGATTTTGGTTGTACTCAAATAAGGTGACAAACCCTTCGGCATTAACGGTAGCAACCACAGCACCACGTTCATCGTAAATGGATACGTTGTGTAACGTTTCTGATCCGTTTACCGCAGCTAGCACTTCACTTAATGAGCCATTAGCGCGTAATTCTTCCGATACCAAGGTTTTGTACTGAACCGTATCGACTAACTGACTTAAGCCGTTATAAATAAATTGCGTTACCGCGCCATCAGTCGCCAGTGTGGCATGGATTTGGCCATTCACATCATAAAAGGTACGTGCTTCACGCCCATCAACACTGCGAGAGAATTCAATATCTAATGTAACAGGGGATGTGCCGTCATAGGCGATATCAAAGGTGCCTTGAGCACTGCTGATTTCTTTATGAGTGAGGGAGTCAACGTAAAGGATTTCAAATTCGTACTCTCCCGTTGTTTCTTCAAGGAGTATATCTGATTCATTTTTACTTAAACCGAATAATTTTGCCTCCATTAAACCGTCGGCATTAACAAAAGCGACATCACTTTGCCAGCCTTGGTTTACGTCACCGTAAGCACCGTCAATGGCATAACGTATCCACACTTCCGTGGTATCGGGGAGATGGGGGTTATCCCATAGGAGGGAGGGTGTTTTTTGGGCTTGCGTGGCTTCGCGTAAATCGACTTCGAAAAGCGGAAGTTCTTCTTTAAGTATATTGTCTAAACCATATAAACTTACCTTAACGCTATACTCTCTTCCTTTTGCTAAACCACCGCTAGCATCAACGTATTTACTTAAGCTTGGGTCACTGAATAACTGGTCATACTGCGCATCGGTCAGTAGGCTAGCTTTATGATTTCCACCAATGTCATTATCTCCCCAGCCATCAATCATAAGCACATCGGTGATGGTTGGATCTTGTAGAAAGTTATCGCTATCTGGGTTTAATGCAGAACTTGCATAATCGTCATTATCAGGAATACGCTGCGTTACCCAAACATTATCCAGCACATCAAAAATTTCAACAACAATATGGCTGTAAGCATCGGTCAAATCTGCTGATGGTATTTCGATAGTCGCGCCGTTAGTGTTGGTGCCAGTGTCGACGTTTTTTAACGTTACTTTTTTTGCTGTAACTGAAAATTCATCGGTATCTTTTGATGCATCTGCAGCATTTGTAGCAAAGGCTAATGGATCAGCGATAGAGCCTAATCGGCCAATTTCATTTCCTCGCACGTCATAAGCAACAAGGGCGTATTTAACATCACCACCGAATTCAATATATTGGTGGTCAATCTTATACAATTCCCCAGTTGCTGTGGTACCAACATGGGGAGCACTAATTTCTTCAACAACACCGTCATTATTCACGTCATAGAAATAACGCATTTCGAATGAGGCTGCGCCTTTGTCTTCGAAATCTAAAATGTCATTTCTATTAACTTCGATGGTAGCGGCATAGCCTATTTCATAGGATATTGTTTGTTTAAGGCTGCTAGGTTTGTATACGTAATCTCCCGCGGTATAGCTCCATTCCCATCCGCCATTACTTTCTACATACCCTATAGCCTCCACATTGTATGAAGTGGTATAAATGCTATATTTCCCAGCTGTCTGACCATCAACCGATATCGTATCTGGAAAACCTTCATGATCCTCTGTAAATTCGTAACCGGATACATTTTCTTCAACCGTAAAATTATCAATATTATTTATGTGATTCAAATCGCCAAGAGAAATATAATCTTCCCCTAACCTAATACCGGTTTTATCCCATACTGCATTACCCAACATACTATTATCTGCGGTAGCATTAGTATAATTTGCTGCTGTTGCAACTAGGTATGGCACATCACTACTATAATAACTTTCACTACTGCTAAAATGAAATGTACGATCTTCAATACTTTCTTCAGAAAGGTCACTCCAATACATGTCGAAATCAGGATGATCAACATCCTTTATCACGTGAAAAGCAATAACTTCGTTTTCACCCAAATCGACTCTCGCATCGTCATATTTTAAAATCGGGAGGTATGCTCTTTCCCTTGCTTCGTTGCTCTCATTAAAAGCTTTAATTGCCTCCCAACTATTAACTTGCTGACCACCGTCCAGCTGAATTCCCGTTGCCATTAACCCATCAATTGAATCCCAAGCTTTATATGTCTCCCCAATCACTCCACCAAAATATTCAAACCCGTACAAATAGCTATCCAAATCATGATTTGTCGGTGTAGCACCCCCTGAACTAAGTATTACATCTACATTTACCCACTTCACTTTATCCGCTGACAGAACTTCATAATCGGCTAAACTCAACTTCACGCTTTTTGGGATAGACTCAACATACTCCGTCTCCAATACTTCATTCGCCTGATACCCTGACATGACCAGATTCGCCCCAGATTCAACCTGATCAATCGTCACCACCGAATGCACCGTCTCCGCCACACTCTGCCCATAAAACTGTGCTAACTCTGCACTAGTGGGTGTACCCACATGATTCGCAATAAACGCGCCATCCATTTGAGAATACAATTGCCCTGCGGCATCTTTATATTCAATACCGTAGGCGTACTGACTATCATTAAGTTGTTCAATGGTTAAGGTATTGGTATCCAGCCCTTTGGCTATTTCTATGGTATTAATAATGGTATTGGTTTGCGTACTGGCGGCATCAAGGTATCGAATCACATAGTGACTACCAATATCTTCTAGTACTACCTTTGGTTCATTATCCCCATGAGAAGGGTCTATATTATTGGTAATACTGGCTGCAACATGTTGACTGTTTTCTTTGTCACCAACCATAAAATCATTGAGTGTTGTTGTGGTACTCGCCGACACACTGCCATCCACAAAGTGTGTGGTCAGCACAATGTCATAGTTGCCATCATCTAAGGTTTCATTTTCACTCAGATAGACTTGTCCTGTGTAACCAATGGTGGTGTTAACCTGTGTGGTTGCATTTGAAACGGTTTCACCATTTTGATTTTTTACTTCAGCAACAATATGGCTAATCGTATTGGCATCTTGAATGGATAAGTAGTGATCTAGACTTGTTCCGTTTTTTTCACCTAACGTGAGCTCACCTTTACGTGCCGATAGAATCGTGCCTTGGGTTTTGCTTTTTTCTAATACCACAAACTCCCATTGGCTATTGGGAGCACCAACGAAGGTAGCTTGGTATTGTGTACTGGCATCAACAACGGTGTCTGTAATCGATATCTTTTGGTGTTCTTCATCACTTCCCAGTGGACGAATACGTAACTCAATGGTGCTGTCGGCTGGTATCCCGCCGCTCACTTCCCATGTCAGTTGTTGCGTTACGTTGGTTTGATTATCTCGCTGGTAATCTGTAGCAATGGTTTGGTTAATGGCACCGTCTTTAACCAGCGCGATACTTAGTTGATACTGCCCTTCTGCTAATGGGGTGTTATCAGCGATATTGATATAGCCGTTATAATTGGCATCCAAGTTAGCCCAGGTTGTGACGGTATCCACCACAACACCGTCTGCATTCGTGATAGTGGTAACGGCATAATCTAAACCGGTCATTTGTGCGGTAGTCAGGTAACCATTTATACGGCTACCTTGGGTTGCGTTCAGTTGCTCGCTTTTAACCTGTGCTTGTAAGGTTTTTGTAGCTTCAACCGGCACACCGTTTGGTGTTGTTTCTACTGCGGCAACCACGTTTGCAATACTGCGTAGGGTTGCACCGTTTTGTTGTTCGTTAATTCGGTATTCCCATGAATCAACGTGATTACCTTCGACAGTTTTGCCACCAATGTTCACATCATAAACACCGTCTTCTTGGGTGACCGTGGCTTGTTGCCATTCGCTCTCGCCTTCTCTTCGGTATTCCAATGTGGTGGTGGTATTCACTTGTTCGCCAGATTCGGTGAGTCCGGTGACTAGCAGGCTATTACCAAATTGTTCCCCATCCCCTTTTACCGCCATATAGCTGTGGCTATTGATCAGTGATACCGCACCAGGATCACTGTAACTTGCACTTACCGCTTCATTGTTTGTTTCATGTAATTCAATGGAGGTATAACCACCTTTGAGAGTGATGGTGACGGTGTAATCTGTATTAGCTTTTAATGTCGCCAGATTACTATCGGCATTCAGCGAGTGCGTAAGAGTGTGGGCTTGGTTATCACGAATACTTAAACCGACATACTCGGTACTTCCGTTTGCAGTTTGTCCTTCAAAACCTAAAAATCCGGTGTAATCCATTCGGCCAGAATTAAACTGGTAGGTAGCACGAGTTTGTTTTGCAACAGTTGCCGTGGGGGCGCTGTTATCATATTCCACAGTTCCAGCAACACTGACCCAGCTATCGGGCTGAGTGATGTCATCATGAATAAGACGTATGCCTCCACCATCGGCAATAACACGTTTGCTGTCGCTGATCGTTAAACCGTTATTGGGCTCTGTTAAATTAACCGTTCGACTGTATTGATCCCAACTCACGCCATGACTTGCTTGATATCCACTGGTTAAGCTGTGACGTTGAGTAACGTCAATGGCTACGTCGCTATAGGCTTGGGTTATGGCATCTTCCAAACCAGCGTTAATAAGTGAGTTGGTATTTTCTGGGTTCTCTAACGCCTGTGTTGTTAGTTGTGTAACCGCCAATGTATTGTATTGACCCAACAATCCCGTAAGGCTTGCGCCTTGTGGTGAGGTGGCATAGCTTTCATTATTTTCTGTCATGTCATAGACAGTGACCGTTGGTATGCCGTTATCATTCGTTTGTTCTAGTACTACTTTGGTGTAGCTGGCGTCTTCATTCTCTCCAACACTGCCTTGACCAAAACGTAATTCAAGTTGCTCAGCATCAATACCTTCCCAGGTTAATTGTGCTCCTTGGGATTGTGTGCTGCTAGCGTCTAGTTGGTCGCTGACTTGTAAGGTAAAACCGTGCAGGTTCACGAGGGTTTCACTACCCTGCACTTTGGCTTGCACACTGACATCGTATTCGCCAGCCGATAATGGCGTGCCATCGGTTAACAGTAAAATATTTTCATAAGTGGGATTGTTTAACCACTGTGTGCGATCTGTGGTGGCAGTACTGATAACAATTTCGGTACCTGCGTATCGAATGGTGGCAAACAGTGTTTCGATGTTTTCTTTTGCTGGGGCATTGGTTACACCAGAAAAGGCTAACGGGCCTCCGTCAGTACTGATCAGACTTAAATAATCACTAATGGATCGCCCGTTACTGCTCACCTCGGTTCCACCTAAGGTGTAATTATGCTCGGCTTCTATTGCCGCTTGTTGTTGGTATACATCTGTCTCGGTTAACACCGGGTCGCTAATAAAATTGCCGCTAATAGAGGACTGCTCACCAGTAACTTGTTCATAGGTGAGGGTATAACCGTACTCACCTTGCTCTAAGGATGTCAGTGTTGCTTCAAAAATGGACTGTGTTTCTATTGTCCCTTTGTGGGCTACTGTGGAGTCGCCATTCACCGGTGCGGCGCTATAGGTTATAACCTCTGGCTCTCCTTCACCGCCGTCTTCTTTCCAGTAGGTTAGGGTAATACTGTCTTGCTTAACGCCACTAAAGGTTGCATCGTCACCAGCATCACTTGTGATGCTATCAAAATCAAAGGTGAGTTTATGATCATAGTTATAGCGATTCCCTTGTTGCATGGTGAAGGTTGGGTGCGTTGTTTCAACGCCGTCAAGATCTGTGGTGGTTACGACAACGTCGTAAACACCATCGGCAAGCACAGTGTCTGTTAGCGTTAGGTAACCGTTATAGAGGGATTTATAGGTTAGATCTGTGATGGCGGTGCTTGTTATATTGGTCGCTCGATGGGTTAATTCGGCGCTTATCTGTTGGGTATTGAGAATATCCAGATAGTAGTCAGGTTTAGGTTCGGTATTGGCAAATGAAAAGAAGTTATCAATGACTTCACCTTGTATCGCCTCTGTTCGTGCTTGATAACTGCCTTGCACCACGGTTTCTGTGTAGGTTTGAGTGGCAATGCCCGATGCTGCGTTATAGATGACCGTCGAGTTTATTTGGTATTGCCCGTCCGCCAATGTGCCCTCATTTAACAGCGTTAAACGACCATCATAATTATTCGGGTTAAAAATGGTGGTGACTGATGCTGTTGTGGTTTGGCTATGAGATTCAACATCAGTACGGGTCAGTGTGGTTTTAATGCTTTCGATATCTTGAAGATTAGCAAGGTAGTTATCGGCAGTGCTGTCACTAAGATCAAAAAACTGGTTATAGGATAAGCCGCCTTCACTGATGACGTTTCCATCTTCTAACTTTTGTGTAGTCCACTGACCTTCGGTTCCCCATTCTTCCATTTTAGTGATGTAGAAGTTCTTGTCATTGTAGTACCAGTTGTCATTACCGTAGGCTTGGACGTAACTGCTTAATCGACTTCCCATGGTATCTGGCAACTGGCCGTGATCTACTAAAATACGCTCGCTTTTATGATCTAGAATAGAATCGCTAGCGGCATCGGCGTTCGGTTTTGGATAATAATAAATATGGTATTCACCACCCGAAATTTCAATTTCAGCAACATAAATTGTACCTAAATCGAGTGACCGGTTTGATGTAATTTGTCCAAAATCATTGCCGTATACGCCATTTGCGCTATACACATCATTACGCAATAATTTAATACCAAAACGATTGCCCAGCTCGTCGGTAATGCCCATAAATCCACGAAAAGTGCTGCTGTTCACACCACCGGTAAATTCATAACGAACCACCGTACGTGTACTGTCATCCAACAAATAACGTTTTGTACCAATTAGCTCACGATAAGCGACATTTTCTGTGGTATCAACGGTGGTCACTCGCATGACGTTGGCACCATCAAGCTCATCCAA
>CAJXXT010000013.1 GCA_913063495.1 uncultured Gammaproteobacteria bacterium
GCGTAATGGACGTCTGCGTGCAATTGAAGCTGGGCCCGAAACCGTGAGTGGGTTTATTCGAGTATTTAGTGGAGAAGTATCTCGTGGTGAACAACGTCGGTTACAGTTGCTTGCAGGGGAAGGGCGGCCGGTAAGGTTATTTCCGAGAAGTTTGGATGTTTATTTGTTATCACAACTATCAAATGTGACATTAGGGCAGTTTATGCATGCAAAACAGGTAAGTGCTCATTATGCAAAACACTTTGGTGGCGTGAATATTCGCAATATTCAGGTAGATGGTAAAAGGTTTGAACGTAGTGTTGAGTTTTTGCCTGAGAACGGACGATGCACTTGATGCTTATACAAATAAACCCTCTAAAATCAAACAAATAGACTAGAATTATTGATTATGGAGGTTAGACAAATGACACGGTATAAGAATCGTTGGATAAAAAGCCTCTAAGCTGTCCATAGCCAGCATTAAGACGTTTTGTGTATCAGGAGAGCGCTAATGCAGAGATTGAAGGTGCAAAGATCAAGGGTTCAAAGATCAATGATCCAGAGACTAATGATTCAGAAATCAAGAGTGCAGGAATTGATAAAGAGTAATATCTGGCGAGTGTGTACCTTTGTGAGTCTGATTGTCGTTGGTTTCGTAGTAACAACCCCGCTGCATGCCGCTGATCGCCCCAATATTCTGATTATGGGTGAGGATGCTGATAAGGGTACCATTGCACGCGATAGCCAGGTATTTCGCCGAGTGTTAAATGCACTCTCTAATCAACTGCATGATGTTGGATTTGATGTTTTTGATGAAACTGCCGTAACGCTAGAAAATTTTGTTCAGGGACGAGTGCGACGAACCGATGCGGAATTAATTGATATTGCCAAGTCGATTCGACGTCCACCGATTGATGTTGTTGTACTGTTTAGTATCTATTCCAGCACATATCAGCATAGTTATACAAAAAAGGTGAAAGCACGAATAGAGGGGCGTTTGTTGAATGTGCAGACAGGACAACGACTCGGAAATGTAGAACTGGATTACCCAGAGGGTTGGAATGCCCCCAAGCAATGTCATCGTGATTGTTTGCTTCGCTCAATAGGCGATCACTCTAAAATTATTGCGAATGATGTTGGAAGTATGTTGGCTGAAAAATTGTCATGGATGGTTAACCAAAGTGATAGTTCGGTTTCTCAGGATGTTATCGCATCTCAAGGTGCTGTTACTTCTCCAGGCGCTGACACATCTCACGGAATCACTGCATACCAACTTATCTTTGATGACTTTACACAACCTGAAGTGATGGAGTTTGAAGAATACCTGGTGATATTTTCCGGTTACCAATCGCACCGTATTACGTATGGTGGTGCTACCCGGACAGAGTACTGGTACAAATCGAATATCGGTAATGCCAAGTTGAGTAGGAATTTGAATAAGTTACTGGAAACGCTAAATATTAGTGGTTTAGTACAAATTTCTGGGAATACCTACACGATTAAAAAGATTAGCTTGCGCCATAGCAAACCTGTTCGAAATCCAAGGGATTGGTAATATGAATGTTACAACCGATACGAATGTCGCAACCGATACGAATGTCGCAACCGACAGTCAAGCAATGACAGAAGTTGCTCTTGGGTTAGCGATGGCATTTTTTGCAATGATGATTTTGGCGATGATGTCGATGAGTGTGCCAAGTGAATCAGTTGCTAGCACACCCTTTAAGGAAGGGGTTAACGTTGTTGTAAATGGTAAGGTGGTAGCGGACGGAGAGGCTGTTGATGATAACGCTAGTGAGGATAACATCATTATATTCTATCAAGGTCGGTACCTTGATACTGCGTTACAACCCGTAGATGTTACAACGCTTGATGAGGGTCAAGGTGCCGATCAGAGTGTAACAAAACAATATATATTGGCATTATCACCCAATTTATCATTAAGTGATGTATTGATCGCTCGCTCACAAATTTCTTCCCCTAACCTTACCATAACCGAATTAGATGAAGCATGGATGACGCGCCTTGCTTTGTAGGTAATAGGTTATAGTTTTATCTGATCGGAGAAGATTGATGAGTGCGAACATAAAAAACAAGCAAGTGAGAAATGGTCAGCGGATGCAATGGTTGGTGATTATTGTTTTTGTTGTATTAACGGCATTGAGCAACCACAGTTTTGCTCGTTTCAGCTTAGATCGGGATACCGTGAAGGACATTGTGGTGGAAGAGGCCAGATTACAGGGTGTTGACCCTGCATTGGCATTAGCTGTCGCGCAGGTAGAATCGAACTTTGATCCCAATGTTGTTAGTCATAAAGGGGCGCGAGGGGTCATGCAGATTATGCCAAAAACGGCTCGTGATGAGTTTGGTATTAACCCTACATTGTTATTTGATGCTCGTACCAACATAAGAACAGGCGTCACTTTTTTAAAACAACTACAGAACCGTTATGGCAATGTGGAATTTGCGTTATCTCATTATAATGGCGGATCTCGGGTAACAAGGCCCGATGGCAGCTATCAGGTTATTCCCGTGACCAGAGGGTATGTGGATAAGGTATTATCAAAAATGAAAACCTTTCAAAAGTATAAAGATCCCTCTTGGCTCGCCTATACTCCTGTTTATACACCCACTTCTACGCCTAGTTATAGTGATATAAAGGAAAAGGCGAAAGAAAGCCTTGAGATACAGTCCAAACTTTACCGGTTAAGACAAAAAAATATGCACTTAGCAAAGGTCGTTAATACACGTGTAGACCCTTATTTAGCGGGTTATCAATCTACCCACGTTAGGCGTACTCAGGGTAAGGGGTATACGTCAAATCAAAGTGAAAGGCGACAGCAGGTATTACAGTGGGAAAGTGTTTATGAGCGTTAGGTTATGATGTTATGTCGTTAGCACTGTATGGGGTCAGTGCTGAGCTTATTGCAGGAATTGACGGGTTGCGAGAAGCCCCTGGGATCAGTGGGCCTAAATATAGACAAAAAGATATCGATAACCTTTCCCAAATGATTTTATGCAGGAATTATGGGAAGGCTACGCTAGAATTAAGTTATCTTTTGCTAGCAGTTTTCTTGTGTAAGCAGACGAAAAAGGGCTCAACACAAAAAGTATGGCTGGATTTTTTTTGGTTAGAGGAGGCGATAACTCCCAAGCGTTTTCGGGCGGCATTTGATGACATTCCTGAATCCGTACAGCCCTATTTGTCGCTTAATGAGCAAGGTCTAACGATACGTTTGTTGAATGGTGAGTTTAGCCTGTCGCCAACACGGATTGCTACGCTAGCCAGCTTTTTAGAATTTTTAGTCTATGTTGATCCCGCCGTGTTACAGCAGGGTGCGTTGTTTGACCTGGGTGGCGAGATTCCTCCCTCAAAATACGAATCTATATACGAACCTATAGCCAAAACATTAGCGTCAAATTTGCAGAAAATACTGTATCGGTATTTAGCCGATCATTTACAACCTGCTCAGCAACAGCGACGGTTTCGACACTTGTGGGCTTGGTTATCTGAGTATCAGAATCGTCAGGGGCAGGAAAGTAATATAGCGATTAATGATGCGGTTATTTTAACGTTTTGGAAACAGGCTACAGAAGGGAATGATGATTCGTTAGGATTTCGTCGATATCGAACCGTTGCAGAGAATTTCTTTGACCTGCGGGTTGCGATGCAGTGTGTTGAGGCTCAGCAGAATGTGACTCATAGTATGGATATTGAGTTACCACCCGAGGTATTGCAACAAGTACTCACTACATCCGATGGTGATTGTCTTGATGTTACCCCATTAACGAAAACCCCAAAATTTTTGACAAAGCAGCAAGCAGAAACCTGCCAGCCTATTACTGAGGTGGGTGATACAGCATCTGTGATGGCATTAACCATTATGAGAATGCGATGTTTTGGTGATTGGCAAGCAAGTCTGGTACAGGCGTTACGAAACAAAAGTAACGATCATCTCAGGGAATTGCTCTCAGATGAAAAACAGGTATTAACCTATTCTGAGTATCGAAAAGAGATAATACAGCTACAGAAGGCTTTTGAACAAGCCAGCGCCAGTGGTCTTCATGTTTTGTTGCACTGCCAGGTGGCTGAGGCTTTTGGTTTGGTATTACAACGGCTAGATGAAGTGGCCTTGAAGAACGTTCGAGATATATTGTCGGTGTGTTTTGATGGGGAGCCTTCAGCGTTATCTACTGAAGTCGCGATATTAGCGCATTGGCCTGACTTGTTGTTGCGAGTTCCTGCGCTAAACCATCTTGTTCAACAGTTTCAAAAAGCCTTTAAAGCGAATAATCGACAAGGTTTTAAAGTGTTGTCTGAAAATATGGATGGAGATGTCTATTTAGACGGGGTGCAACGATTAGATAGTGTTCTTCTATGTTGTGACAAATATTTACATCGGTTAGATCAGAGCAATGAAACGGAATTCCCCTCTGATCTTTCCATATTCAAAAGTGGGTTTAATGCATTGTATGGAGATCGTTTATGACCGGTATTGTTGAAAACACAGTCGAAACCGTATTTGTTACATTACAGGCTCTCAGGGGAATAAGGACTGGTAACGCTGTTGTTAATTCAGCGGTTAGATCCGCTTCGCCTGTTATGTTTGGAGAGCTTGTTCACTATGTACATGGTACTGCAGAAGTTGATGAAGACAGAGTGAAGGCTGCAATATGTACGGATCTGACATTGCGCCGTCAGTTTAATAACTTGCTAAACAGTTCACGTGTAGCTACCGCGCCAAGTCAGGCTCAGGCTGCAAGTGGTGAGCCTGTTTCTGGTTTGACGCAGCGTAAAACGCGTGCATTTACATTGCTCTTTAAACCGTCACGAGCCAACGCAGATCAGATCTATATTTTGCTTTCTGTTCATGCAGAGTCAGGAATGGCTGATGGCCACCGGCCAGTGATTATCGCAAGCCTAGCATCAGAGGTCGGGCGTTTACAGTTTCCTCCGTTAAAGGATCAAAGCGCTCAGCTGTTGTTGGGTGTTGAGGATCAACGGTTAGTCATCGCCCAAAATGCAGATGCGGAATTGAGTTTGATTTAATACAGCTATACTGGATGGTATGCAGACTTTTATTTATATCGCAACAACACAAGGCCCAGTGCGAGTTCAGGCTATTACTGAAGAAGACCCTGATATTAAGTCGGTGGTATGTCTCGATGGGTTGGCAGAACCGTTAGCGATTAGTGACCGATACCATGATTTTGTTAAAAAGGGCACAGGGCTCATTCACCGAGAATTTGGTCATGGTAGTTATCGGGTGGATGTTGGTAAGCCCATTGATCGGGGGGATAGCTGGCAGTTAGGGTTATATTGTGCTCATGTTTTACACAAGAATAATTTACTGTGCAATGAACTTCCTAAAAGGGGAGACCGGGTAGTTATTGTTACGGGAAGAGTAAAAAGTAATGGTGAAATAACGGCAGTTGATAAGATTCCCGAGAAGAGTGAATCCGCAGCGAAGCAGGTTACGCAATGGCGAAATTTGGGATGTGATGTTGTTGGTTTTTTCCCAGAAAAGCAGTTAATCGAACCCCATTGTTTGATTGAGGATGATCAATATTATTCAGGTATACATTACCTCAATAATATTGATGAAATACCCAGACTACTTATGATTGATAAAAAAGAGTCAGCACAAAGCCAAGTGAAAAAAATAGGGTTTGTGATGGGTATTGTATGTTTGTCACTTATTATTAGTTATTTCTCTGTGAATCAAGGATATGAAGGTGTCTATAGACTAGATGTGCGAAAGGGAACGGGTACAAAGGAGCGTGTTGTAAAGCGTGTGGTGCAAGGTGAGGGTAGTGATAATGCGTTAACATTGATTGTTCATATTGCAGATGAAGGCGCCGGTTGTGGGCAAGGTGCACAAAAGATAACCCCTGTTGTAAGTGATTATTGGTTTGAGACTGTATCTTTTGATAGGTTATGTAGGGTGGAGTATCGGGCAAATTCGACAGAATTTCTTTTTGCATTTTCATTGGATAGATTAGGGATGATTGCTTTGGAGCGCAACCACAATGTCTGGAGTGTTCCTCTACCACTAGATCAACGTAGTGACAGGAGCTACGTATTAATAACACTCCTTGGTGAAGGTCGCGCCGATTTTGAGGTGATATTACAAAAACAGTTGCTTAGATGGGGTTTGCTAGGGAAAGGGATTCGATTGTCTGATGTATCTACTTGGATCAAAAAACAATCAATAAAGGCCGATGTCTATGGTCATGTCTTGTCAAAAGGTAAATAACATCTCGATTTGAATTTATTGTCTATAATAGGGATATAAAAATAAGCATTATAGGTGTTAAGTGTCAGATTCTAAACGACTAATGTTGGGGCAATTTGGTTTTTTAGTGGCGTTAAGTTGCTGCTATTTTGTGGTTGTTTGGCCTGGTATGCATGGGCCGCACGTTCTTGATGACTGGTGGAACTTACAGTCGTTAGCAGATATTACAACTTGGCGAGAAATTTGGACATATACATTTTCAGGCACGGCTGGGTCGCTCGGTAGGCCTGTAACTTTGTTCACTTTTGCATTGCAGGCTGAGTCTTGGGGGGTAAGTACCTTTCCGTTTAAACTTGTTAATACAAGTATTCATCTATTGAATTGTTTTTTACTATATATGTGTGCATACCTGTGTGCATCCCTAATAGGGGTGGTAGGAAAAAAACGGTTATTGTTTGCCTCTCTATGTGCATGCCTTTGGGTTTTTCTACCTATCCATACAACAACTATTTTTTATGTTGTTCAGCGTATGACGTTGTTATCTGGAACCTTCACGTTACTAGGGATTTTAGGGTTTTTATATGGAGTTGTTATCAGTCAAAGAGGTACGGATAAGTCCGGGTTGTTGATTGCTAGTTTAGGTATGATAGCAGGGTACTTTTTTGGTGTTTTTAGTAAAGAAAATGCCATCATGTTAGGTGTTTTTGTAGCTGTACTTTATGTATCTATTGTTCGTGGACAGTTAACAAGCAACCGCCGATTGTGGGATTCTTGGATTCTTGTTTTTGCAGTGTTTCCACTGATACTGCTGTTTACTTATATCAGTTGGGGTGGGAAGTTTTTAAAAGGGTATGGTCATCGGGAGTTTACCCTGATGGAACGATTACTGACTGAATCTCGAATATTATGGGATTATTTTTTCAAAATAATTATTCCCAGTCCAGAACGAATTAATATATACAATGACGATTATCAAATTTCCAGAGGGTTGTTTGATCCAGTCAGTACGGTGGTGTCAGGTTTTTTTTGGTTGATATTGTTGGGGTTAAGCTGGGCATATAGATTACGGTTTCCATTTTTTCTCCTCGCAATATCATGGTTTATTGGCGGACACATACTTGAATCAACATTTTTACCCTTGGAGTTGTACTTTGAACACCGAAATTACATACCGAGTGTTGGCGTTATTATCGCAGGAGTATGGGGGCTGTTTTATGTATGGGGTAGGGTCGAACTCAACGGAAAAACATTCACTAAAATTGCTTCATTGACCTTGTTGGCAGTTTATATGATATGGCATGTTGGTGTCTTTTACACAGAAACACAAACATGGAAGAATAGGTCGACACTGAATGTATCGGCGTTAAAGGATCGACCTTTTTCATTTCGAGTAAATCAGGCTGCAGCGGGATATTTGGCGGACAAAGGGGATATTCAGCAGGCAACGTATCTTTTGTATGCGTTGGATAAGCATTGGCCGGGATATCCGAGTACTTACGTATATTTATTGTATGTTCAATGTGTTGACAGTAACGTTGTTATTCCTAGCCACGAGGAATTGAAAGAGCGCTTCACTAAAGGGCGTTACGATGATATTTTAGCGAGTAAATTATTTTTTAACATACAGAAGATTAAACAGCGAGGTGCATGTCCAAAATTAAGTTGGGGAGATTTCAGGTATTGGGTGTCAGCGTTAATGAGCAATCCAAACTTCCCGAAATATGGGCCAAAACAGAATTTTCTGAAATTACTGATGATAAGTTACATTACGGAAGGTGACTATTCGTCTGCTGTAGCTGTTCTTGATGGCATTAAATTTTCGGAGCTTAGGTTAAGCACAATAAGATTGAAAATGGAAATATTGATGTTGCAAAATCGAGATGATGAGGCTTTGTTGTTAATTCGTAAGGTGTATGATCGGTTTAAAGGGAAAATAAGGCTGTGGGGAGCTCAGGGCCATTATTTTGAGAATGCAGAACAAGAAATATTGGATAAAAAAGGAAAAATAAAACGCTTATATGAATTGAATTAGGGATAATTCAATTCATATGATAGAAACAAAAAGTGACCAGTTCTCGACGGGTTAAATGATCAATTGCTTTGGTGTTTCCTATTGCAAGATCATGACAATAATCTACATCAGGAGGAGGGATGATGTAGGGCTCTGTAGAAGTTACCACTTCTTCAACTGCTGCGACAGATAATTCGGGTTCTATCGTTTTTGATGGTGGTAATTGTTGAGGTTCTTTGGGGGGGACTAAATCTTTAGCTTTGGCAGTGATAGATTCAATTAATGAGGTTTCTATGGGTAACGAATCTTCTGTTGGCGCTAACGCATAAAATTCTGAAAGATCCGCGCCAGTATAATAGGCTAAACGGATTTCATCTAACGTTACTTCATGATCAGCAGAATCAAAAATATCCTTTTTCATTTGATAGATTTTACCTTGAGCTTCTTCATACCTATCTGATTTTCCCTGTAATAATCCGGCAAATCCACCCAAAACGAGACCTACTGGGTGCGTAGTCGCCAAGGCAGCTATGGTTCCACCATATAGGCTATTTGGTATGGCGTTTTTGTAAATGAGTTTTTTTATGCCTTTTTCTGCAATTTCAAAACGGCGTTCTTTTGGTGGTTTTATTCGTATTTTTTCACTATGACTTTTTGATGTGTCGTATTTCTTGAGGTTGGTTTCTATTTCATAGAGTAGAGATTTATTCGTTTTTTGAAAAGATGATAATGGGGCTGGATTTTCTAATGTTTGTTGTTGCGAAAATGCCTTCTCACTCGAAAATACTATCAATATAGTTGAAAGAAATATTGACAACAATGTAATTTTTTTCATGATTATTCTCGTTTATAACTTGTTTCTTATGAGGTTATGATTCAAAAGGTACGACAAACGCCTTTTGGTTATGTTTAGCATTTATTGTTTCCTTAACAATTTCAGCTTTCTGTTTTCCTATAATGGGTCCAACAAAAACACGAGTAACAATACCTTTTGGTGTGTTAACAATTTCTGTGAATGTCGAGTGACCTAGTTTTCTCATATTTTTAATGGATGTTACAGCATAGGATCTACTTGAAAAACTACCCACCTTAATAGCATATGATAAAAAGTCATCGATGGGAGGTGTTTTATTTTCAGGTTCCTTTACTGCTTTCTTTACAGGTGTAACCATTGAGAATGTGTTTTTTATCACGGGCTTGGGATCTGGAAATCTTTTAGCTGTAGATATTGGTAATGCCTTAACTTTAGTTGTTTCCCTGATATTTTTGGTGACGATAGATGGTTTTGGCAATGGAAATGTTTTTGTGGTTATTGGTTTTTTAGGTATGGCTGACTTTGGTTTTGGCTTATATTCGGGTTTCTTGATTGGCTTTGTAGGTTTTTGTTTTTTGGATTCTTTTGTGGTCGTGGATTCTTTAGGAGACACAATTATCTGATAATCTGCAATAAATTCTCCTGCGTTGGTAATAGTCACGTTACCTTTTGATCGGCTTATGATGTTTTCAAATTTTACTGTTATGAGATAGGTGTTAGGTACCAAACCTTCAAAGCTAAAGTAACCGTCAAGATCGGTTCTGCTTTTTGCAACTTCCTGCCCTTTTGAGTTTAATGCAACAACAATGGCGCCGCGAACGGGCTGGGAAACTCCATTATCATATTTTCGATATACGGTACCATCGATATCACCTGTTCGAATGAAAGGCATATCCACTTCAGTTATTTTCCCTGGTCTTATGGCAACCGAAAAAGGTTTTCCGTTATATTTCATCGAGAAAGCATCGAGACTATTATTTTCGTATTCGATATCTGTTAATTGCCATGGGGTGGTGTGTTCAATCCATGCAATTCCACCGTCGTTAGATTTTGCTTTACTTCTATATTGGGGGGCGAATATTCTACCTCCAGATAAAAGATTCTCTCCTGTATCGTATGTACCATTCATATTACCGTCTTCAAATAGACGAGCCCTGAGTACGCCGCGATCAGAGCGTTTTTTTGTATCCAAATTAAAATAATTTCCGAAACGACCTGTTCGTTTCCCTAGTGATGTGAATAAACTGAGGGTTGCAGATGAGTTTCCATCGCTATCATAACGAAGTTTTGGTGTGAACTGTAGGAACTTGGATTTCCAGCTACCCGACAAGTCGTAAACGGTAGAGTTGCTTAATAGGTTATGTGTAACTCCGAAATTAACGGTAGTTTTTGTTGAGGGATTAAATGTGAATGAAAGGCTGGAGGTGGTTAATTCTGATTCCGGAATAACGGTATACGCAAGGTTTAGTCGAACGGACAAGGGGTGAACACGACGGCTAAAGAATACCCCCCCATCTAGGGTTTCTGTATGCTCTGAAAATCCATCGTCAGCGACTTTATAGGTATTGATACTACTTAAATTGGTTCCCCATAATCTACTGGAAAGTCCGACCCTATGCCTTTCGTTGTACCCAAATGTATATCGATTTCTGGTAGATTTTAATGTAAAGCTATTTAACTCGTACTTAGTGTTTATGTTGAGACCGTAATTTTGCTCTAGTCTGTTTGTCGGGTTTAATGGGTCATCATCTTCTTCTGTCAGGTCATTAAATACAATCGTACTTAAATTGTAACGTGTTCTAAAAGCGTACCCACCAAGACGATATATTATTCCTTGAAGTTCATCTTCCTTGCTAGAAGCCGATACTGACAAGTAGTTTCCGAATAATTTAGTTTGCAATCCAACACTATAATAGTTATTTGAATCATCGATACCTTCGCTGAAATCATCTATATCATTTTCCGAATATACATATCCTAGATTTCCGCTAAGATATCGATTAAAGGTATAATGTGATGTGAATGAAGAATGCAATCTTGTTGATCTTTCACTGTTTTTCCCATCAATGTCAATGGTTCTTTGGTCAGGTTGTGATACTGATAAATTATACTTTAATCGGCTGCTACCATCAGCTGTATCACCCACTCGAATTTTTCTATCTTCGGTTTCAACGGTGCCATTTATACCATAAAATTTTAGTAGAAATAAATTGTCACCAACAAAAAGAATGACGTCTTCAAAGCGATAGTGACCGTTTTCAGGTATGATTTGATAATCAATAAGAGATCCATTAGCGTAGAGTTCAACTTCTTGCCCTGGGTAATTATCACCTTCAATAACAGTGGTGTTTCGAGTGGTTTGTCTGGATGTTGCATCATTTCCGATAGTAATACCTCTACCACTACTGCCTGGGGCGAAAGGGATTGATGGATGTTGTAAATCCCCAATACTAACTTGTGATAAATGTAGGGGGCCGGCCATTTCCCCTGTCGTATCAAAGCGATCCATACGTATAGTAGCGTTTTTAATATCGTCATCAGGGCTACCATTAATAAATAATGCGGTATTCATATAACCCATGTCGCCATGGGATATTAGTGTATAAACACTTCGGTTGGTTGTTCCTGATTTTTCAGAATCTCGAATATAGCTGGTTGATCGCAGATCTACAGATGGGATTTCAAAAAGGGAATAAGGTGTTTTTAATTCAGGGTTTTCTGCTGGCGCAATGAATTGACGGGAACCTATAGACCTGTTTTGTCTGCGAAGTCTTTCAATAATAGGTAATTTTTTTGATGCAGTGAATGATAATGTTAGTTCGGCATAAAATAGCTGAAAATCCAACCCAAACCATTTCTCCACGAGACTATCTTTGACGTAGACAAGGTCGTCCTTAATGACAATGCTTTCTTTATCTATAGTTTCCGTTTTCCCATTATAAGTCACTTTCCATTCGTCGTTTATATGTTCCAAGTTAAATGTATCGTTTTTATTTTCAATATGTCCTAAGTATTTGTCTGAGTCAAAGGTGATATTGAGTTCTAAGGCGGAAACAATATCAATAAGTAGAATGTACAACGTATTGTCATGTAAATAGGATTCCACGCCATAACCCAAAGTTTGCCGTTTGTATTGGAGTTCTAGCAAAGTGTATTCATCTTCAATGAAGGTGGTTGCCGATGTAGGCAAGCTAAACCCAACGTTAAAAATAAAAAATAGTAGGATGAGTGTGCGAGTATTCACTTATTGGTTCTCACCGTTATTTTGAGTGATTCTTTTACGAGCCCATTGTTATGGACAAAAAGATGATGTATTGACGGTTCTATGTGTTAGTTGTTTGTAGCAAAACAAGTGCCAGGTTTTATTGTTATGTTTTTGTTGTTGGTGGCACGATGTTTGCTCTGTATTGGAACTAACGCAAATTACATTTCAAAACGGCCAATATTCGGAGGCGTTGTGAATCATTTATTATTAGAAAGACTATTTGTAGCAACGAAAGTATTGGTGGCGAGCCTATTGCTTATTTCTTTATCTGGTTGCACGAGTTTTTTCTCAATACAATCGATAAAATCTAATGTTGATAAGTTTTTGAAACCTGATCTTCATGCTTTTTTGGATAATGACAGTATCCCTAAACCGGAAGAAGAGGAGGAGGCTGTAGAATATGTTGAAGAAGAAGATATAGAAGAAGTTTCAAAAGACGAGGTAAAACAGGAACATACTGACGAAACAACGGAAATTTCGAAAGTTCTCCAGGAGGCTCCTATTATAGAAGACGTAATAGCTGAGCGTTGCTCTCCAGATGCAGATCCAAAATTCTCCTACCGTAGACGGATAGGGCTGTTAGCATTTGATATTAATAATCGTCAAGACTCATCGGATTTCCCACATATTGAAACGCAATATCCCGAGTTATTACAAGGGGTTATTGATAATGAACGGTTTATTGTAAAAGCTGCAACTCAATACAGGTTATTAAATAAAACGGACTCCCTGTACGGGGGGTGGGTGGAATCAAGGCGTTTACAAGTGATGCAATTAGCAAAAGAGTTGGGTGTACAATTTATTATTACAGGTGCTGCAGAAGATATGTCCGTCGTCAATCCTCGTACGAGCGCCTTACAGCTGTTCTTTGATAAGCATGCTAGAAACAAATTAATGGGTGAGGTTATCCGTCACCTTGAAATGTCGCTAAGTGTGTACGACGGCGGCACTGGACGGTTGATCAAACGGCAAACCTTTGCCGATTCAGTAACGATTGATACAAAAAATGTTAGTGAACGTAAGCAATTAAATAAGACATTCTTGAAAAGTCCTTATGGTCAGTTGATGGCAAAGATATTGCAGCAGCAAAGTGACTTTCTATTACCCGCACTTGATTGCATCCCTATGCAAATGACGGTATTAGCAGTAAGTGGGCGTGATGGAACGGTTACTTTTGATGGGGGAATAGAAAGTTTGGTGTTGCCAGGAGATAAATTGCAGTTATATCGTCGAATTGATATGGACTGGGAAGGAACTCAAAAGAAGCTTTATCGACTGGAGCGATATGGCGTATTGACAGTTTCTCGATCTAATACCTTCAGTGCAGAGGCGTTGTTTGATCAAGGGAATATGGCGAGTGGAGTGAACCCTGGTGATATCGTTCAGGCATGGTAGTTATGATAATGGTAAGCATACCGGTCAATGGAGGCTTAATATGTTGATGATAAAAAATGATCATATGTTTGGGGAATTTAAGGTTTTACAGCGGTTTATTATTGTAAAGGGACTGGCGATGCTCATGTTGAGCTTAAGTGTTAATACTTATGCCGCGATAGCAGAAGTACAACCGCTTAAATTTGGTACTTTTGCATTGGTAACAAATAATGTGGTTTCCACGTTGAAGATTTCGGAGAGTGGCGCGAACCCTGTTGCTTCTATTAAGTTATACCCCCTTGTATTTGGTCAAGCTGGGCACTACCAACTGACGGGTTATCCAGCGTGGACGCCGTTGATAATTACGATTGCAGATTACCAGTTAACGATTGGTGGATCTGAACCTTTTACTATAGGTAGTTTTACGTTTGATCCGGTTACGACAGATGGTAGTGGTGAAGCATTGCTCAAACTGGGTGCAACATTAAGTACATCAGGAACAAACGTTGTGTATGGTGATGCTCTGTATACAGGCAACATGAATATCGTGATTACTTGGTAATTCTGACAATTGAAAAATGATGTAAATACAGGTTGGAGAAAACAAATGTTAGTCAATAAGGGTATACAGGAAAAAATAATGCGTAATAACGTTACATTACTTCTAATTTTAAAAAGGTCAGTTCGTTTTCAGTGGGTTATTTGGACGGCACTCATTGCCGTGTTTTGGAGTGCTACGTCCCAAGCTAGTTTAATGATAACCCCGATGCGAGTAGTGATGGATGAGAAGCATCGTACAGCAGAAGTTACCTTGTTGAACACGACTGACTCAACCAAGGTTTACCGCATATTATGGCAAGAACTGGCTCAGACGGCACTTGGGGGCTATGTAGAGCTCATGGGTGAGGGAGAAAACGAGTATCAAGCGGGGAATATGATCCAATATAGCCCTCGCCAAGTGACAATAAAACCAGGTAAATATCAACGTATTAAGTTGCGTTTGCGTATGAAAGGCAACATGCCTGATGGAGAATATCGATCTCATTTGATGATGAAGGTTACTGATACGGGTATTGATCCAGAAACATTGGATGTGGAAATTGGTTCAGCTCACATGTACTTAATTCCCAAAATGTCATTTTCTATTCCTGTAATTGTACGTAAAGGAAAGAATGACTCGTCAACAGAGATCACCTCGGTTGATTTGAATACACAGAATATCGAGAAATCTAAAATGAATGTGGAGATATCCCATAAAGGTGTTTTTAGTAGCTTCGGTAATCTTTTTGTGTATATGAAAGCTAATTCCGGAAGTCCAGTGGAGAAAATTGGTGAAGCACACAGCGTCGCGTTATTTAGGGAAACACAACAACGAATGGTAACTATTCCATTGCGTGTAAGTAATGTACCAGCGGGTGCTGTTATACAGGTCGTGTATGACGGCGAAGATGAATATGAAGGGCAGCAATTAGGTACAGCGGCCTTTACCTACCAACCTTAGGAGGAGCGTGAGCCATTCGGTTATATGTATATTCTTTTTACACGATTTTTGAAGTTGTGTTCATAAAGAGGCTATATATACTAATTGTATTGGTTAAAAAATAGGCAGAAAGAATTTAGAAAAGTTTTTAAAGAAAAGATTAAAGGTATGTGAAAGGGTGTCGATAAAGTTAGTGTTAGGCACTTTTAGCACATAAAGTTTTCGAGTAAGTGCGTTAACTAAAGTGGGCTGATATTCTCATCGTCAGATGGAAATTGGTCTTTATAGGGTTTTAGGAGGCTATTCCTGTGAAAAATGTAACTAAAAAATTAAGTGGTGTTACTCTCGGTCTGATGATTGCTGGTGGAACAGTAGGTATTGTACAAGCTGATGTATTTAATGCAACGGCTACAGTATCCAGTACTATCACTTTGGTAGAAAATACTGCCTTGGATCTGGGTGAGCTATATGTAACTGCAGATGCTAACGGTGGTGCTCAGAGTGCGGGTACGCAAGGCACCTTCAGGCTAAACACTGACGGAACGGTTGGTGCAACTAACGGCACCGCAGAAAGCGGTGCGCATGGTATTTTTGCTAACGGTCACGTATCTAAGTTTGTTCAGATAGGTACGGCAACGGTAGGTATTATTCGGGTGACGGGAGCATCACCATTCAATACTGTGACAGTTAGTCATGGTGCGCTAACAGCTTTGACGCATTCCAGCGCCAACCCAGCTTTACCTACGATTGAATTTACATCAATGGTAACTAACCCTATAGATACAGGTACTCTATTGCTAGATGCATCTGGTGACGGTGATATTCTTGTAGGTGGTTTGTTTACTGCAGGTGAATCAGATTCAGCGTATGCTGATGGTGTTTATACCGGAACGTATGAAATTAATGTAGCGTATTAAGGTGTTGTACGGTAAGCGTTTTTTCGATGAGAAAGCGCGAGAACAGAAAAAAGAAGATGCTTCGCTGCCCTAGGCTAGATCCTCCTCATCCTCCCTGGTTGAGGGCAGTGATTCTCTAAGTCATGACAGATCGTATTGTAATGACTTTAGGGATATGAAGTATCGATAATAGGGGCTATACGGAAGGTTTTTGATCTTTTGTTAGATCCCCTGATTATTGGTAGTTTGGAAGCGTTGTGAAAATAGTTATAGCCTGAGTGGACTCTATGATGATACCGGGCGAGGCTGTTGCATTGGATGTTTTAGTCGCGTGTTGTGTTGCTAATCTGCGTATTTTTATGTGTTTTTACTGCGTAGGGTAAATATATCTCCGTTCCTTTCTTTAAACTCCCATTATCTGGACTAAGCTGATGAGGAGACTTGTTGTTTTTAATTTCTGACACTGTAGATAAAAAATATAATGAAAGTATCTGTTGTTATTCCAGCAAAGAATGAAAGCGCTTCATTGCCTATGTTATTGGGCGGGTTAAAAAAACTTGATCAAGTAGAAGAAATTATCGTTGTTAATGATGGATCAACTGATGAGACGAGCAATATTTGCCAAGAATTTGGGGTTATTGAGGTTAAACACCCATATTCGAAAGGTAATGGAGCTGCTATTAAGTCAGGAACCAGGGCGTCTAGTGGCGATATTTTGCTATTCATGGATGCGGATGGCCAACACCGGCCAGAAGATATCCCTGCATTGTTAGATAAAATGAGTAATGGTTATGACATGGTAGTTGGGGCTCGGCATTCATCGTCTCAAGCAGGCATCGGGCGATTAGTGGCGAATGGTTTTTACAATAAGTTCGCCAGTTGGATGGTCGATCAAAAAATAGAGGACTTAACCTCTGGTTTTCGGGTCGTAAAAGCGGAAAAGTTCAAACGTTTCCTTTATTTGCTACCTAATGGTTTTTCTTATCCTACAACGTCTACTATGGCGTTCTTCCGAGCCGGGTTCTCAGTAGGTTACCTTCCATTCAAAGCACAAAAGAGAGTTGGTAAAAGCCATATTAATTATATTAAAGATGGCGTTCGTTTTTTATTGATTATTTTTAAAGTTGGTAGTTTGTATTCTCCATTAAAGTTATTTACTCCCATTAGTGTTGGTTTTTTTATATTGGGGTTGATTCGGTATGTAGTAACATATGCAGAGTCGTCCAGTTTCACCAATATGTCTGCACTGTTGTTTGTTTCTGCTGTTATCGTATTTCTTATTGGTATCGTGTCAGAGCAAATCACTATGTTGATGTATCAACGTACGGAAGGAGCTGAACAGAGAGAGGAGGTATCTATTCAGAGGGGGGAGGCTGGTGTGGATGGCCTTGGACAATGAATGTTCTGTTGGTGACGACATCTTACCCGTTAAGTAAGAACTCACCGAGTGGTATTTTTGTTCAACGACTAAAAAGCTCTTTGGACTCATTGTGTAGTGTTGATGTTGTTTGTCCAGATGATGCAGATACTCTGGATGATGTGAAGGGTGTTTGGCGGGTTAGGTATGGATTAAAAAAATGGCAAAGCCTGGCTCATAAACCTGGAGGAATTCCTGCGGCAATTAAGCGGGATAGACGTTATTTTCTGCTAGTTCCTTTTTTACTCGTATCAATGCAGATATCTATTATACGGCATCTTTCCCGTTGCGATGTGATTTTTGCAAACTGGGCAATTAACGCGTTAATCGCATGGTTACCATCAATTATATTCGGTAAACCGTTGATAACAACGTTTCGGGGGGAAGATGTGCGTAATTTGGATAAAGGCTTACAGGCTTTTATTGTGAAAATGGCATTGTTAATGAGTGACAAGGTGGTATTGGTAAGTAAAGATATGGAGACTGCGCTGATTCGACGTTTTCCCGATTGTAAGGGGAAATTGGAGGTAATTCATAATGGTGTTGATTCTAGATTACTAGAAGGCGGGATATCTGCCGAAGTTCCCGTCGAAGGTGGCCGAATTCAGATACTTACAGTGGCTAGTTTAATACCCCGAAAAGACATAAATACGTTGATTAATGCGATAGCGATTATTAATAAAACTTCAAGTTCACATATCAATATGGTGTTAAATGTAGTCGGTGGAGGGGAGTTGGAAGCAGAATTGCAGGTCTCGTGTGGCGTAAAAAAAATTTCAAATAACGTTGTGTTTCATGGAGAGCTTGCACCTGTCGATGTTGAAAGAATGTATCGCCAAGCACAATTGTTTGTGTTGCCAAGCCTTTTTGAGGGCAGACCTAATGTTGTTGTAGAAGCGATGGCTGCTGGCTGTTGTGTTATTGTGAGCGATATTGATGGGAGTAGGGAGTTGATTGGAAATGAGAAAAATGGTTTAATTTTTCCCGTTGGAAATGCAAAAGTGTTAGCAGAGAAGATTTTGAGTGTTACTGAGGACTCTAATAAAAGAATAGCGCTTGGAAATGCTGGAAGAGATTATGTGATACGTCACGGGTTGTCCTGGAGTGGCTGTGCCAGCACTTATTATCAAATATTTGATGAATTATCTGCAGCTTAGATCACAAAATCGTATGCGATATAGGTAGGGATCATGCCTTCCAATTTACTGACAAAGTGTAAAAAAATAGTTAAACCATTAGAAAAAACAATACTGCATCCACAGTGGTTGTCATACCGTTGTGAAGTGTTAGAAGATTGGATTGCAGAAATTCATCAAGGTACTATTGTTCTCGATATCGGTTGCGCTGATCGCTGGCCGGAAAAATTTCTGCCGAAAGAATGTCGATATATTGGTTTGGATTACGCCGTAACTGCAATAGATATGTACAATAGCCATGTCGATGTCTATGCAACTGCAGAGAATCTACCTTTTGATACCTCATCTATCGATACCATACTTATGTTTGATGTCTTTGAGCACATCAGAGATGGTGATGCCGCATTGAGTGAAACGTACCGTGTGTTGAAGCCTGGCGGTAAAGCCTTAGTACAAATTCCTTTCATGTATCCGATACATGATGCGCCTTTCGATTACAGGAGGCCGACTGAGTTTGGAGTAGTCGCGTTAGCGGAGCGTCACAATTTCGTTATTGAAAAATTTGGTATAAGAGGGAAGCCGTTAGAAACGGCGTGTTTATTACTTAATATAGCAATGGTTAAATCTTTACTTAATGCAGTGGGAAGGCGCCGCATCTTGGCTGTATTATTATTGCCATTCGTGATTGTCATGACAGTTCTGTCCAATATAGTAGGGTGGGTTGCGTCAAGTATGTTTGCGAATGATAATTTGATGCCGTTTAGTTATCATTTTATTCTTAAAAAAACAGGGTCTTCTTAATGTGTGGTGTTAGCTTTCTTTGGGATGACACCGCGGACCAGTCTTTATTGCAATCAAGAATGGATAAATCTCTAGAGAAGATTGCTCATAGAGGCCCGGATGCACATCAGTTAACATCGATTAATCATGGCCTCATAGGTCATACGCGACTCTCAATTATTGATCTTGACGCTAGCCAGCAGCCAATGACTACATCTTGTGGGCGTTATCATCTGTCGTTTAACGGGGAAATTTATAATTATCAACAAATAAAGGAATCACTTGAGTCATCTTGGCAGTTTCGTACTAACGGAGATACAGAGGTTTTATTAGCGGGTCTGGTTCTGTTTGGTGTCTCTTTTCTTGAACGTTTAGAAGGGATGTGGGCTTTTATATTTTGGGATGACAAGCAGGAGTCGTTGCTGTTGTGTCGAGACCGAATGGGTAAAAAGCCCTTGTTTTATCGAGCCTCTAGCAATTGTTTTTCATGTTGTTCTGAGCTTCCTGGGTTATCCATGCTATCAGATACACTGTGGGAAGAAGATTTGCACAGCACGGCAGACTATTTTCGATATGGTTTTTATTTACCTGGGAATACTGCGTATAAAAATGTACAAGAAGTGAAACCTGGCCATATTTTGCGATGGAAACCTAGAGGCGTGCCTACGCAAATCCCTTATTGGGAGTTGAATATTAGCCAATATAAGCATTCAAAAGAGAATGCTATTGATGATCTAAGAAATGCCCTCAATGATTCCGTAAAACAACGGTTAGTGAGTGATGTTGAAGTAGGTTGTTTTCTATCTGGTGGTGTCGACTCTTCGATTATGGCGGCATTAAGTTCAAAGTATCATGCAAAGGAATTAAAGACGTTTACTGTGGGTTTTGATTCAGCGAGTTTTGATGAACGAAAATATGCACGTCAAGTTTCAGAATATCTAGATACTGATCACTATGAATATGTGTTAAATCGTTGGTCTCGAGCTGAAATAGAAGCCTTGCTGAGAGATCATATTGGTCAACCGTTTCAAGATTCTTCTATTTTGCCCACATCTAAAGTGTCAGAGTTGGCATCGAAACATGTTAAAGTTGCGTTATCCGGAGACGGTGGAGATGAGCTTTTTTGTGGCTATCAACGTTACAAGGCAAGAGCAATGATTAGCTATTACATGCAATTGCCTTCCTTAGTTCGCGGTCAGGTTGCAAAAATGATTCGAATGAGGCCTGAACCCACAGGGCATCATAGTGGTAGTTTACTCAAAAAAGCACATTTGTTTCTTGATATCGTAGATAGACAAGCGTCAGAAACTCCCTTTGTTAGTACCCGTTTATTTTCCAGTAATCAGTTTGATAGTTGGTTACCGGGGTTATCAGGTTATGGACATAGTAATAAACAAGTTATAGAAGATGCCAAACCTAGTGAAGTTGTTGCAATGATGTTTAATGATGCTCATGTGTACCTACCGCAGGGCATTCTTGCAAAGGTAGATCGAGCATCTATGAGGAATTCATTAGAAACACGAGCGCCTTTTATGGATAAAAAGGTTGTGGAATTTGCATTTTCTCTACCTGTAGAGTGGCAAATGTCTTGGAAAATTAATAAGCCAATATTATATGAAACATTCTCTGAATTGCTGCCTGATAATATTTGGAAAAGAAGAAAGCAAGGATTCGCTGTTCCCATTAGCGAATGGTTTAAGGGGGAAATGGGAGATGATTTTGTTGATTTGCTTGAGTCGACTGATTCACCCTTTTTAAACAAAGTCGCTATTAAGAAACTGTATTCAGAACACCTTTTAGGGAACAAGGATAATGGACAACGCTTATGGTTGTTTTACGTCTATATGTTATGGAAAAGTAGTTGTCCTTGGTTGAGTTGATAAAGTATCCAGGGTGTGTATTTCTTGTATCTCATTGAAAATGCGATAAAAACTTGCGTGATTGGGTTTTCGGACCAATACTAATAAAATCAAATATATATTCATATGTGGCATTTAGTTTGCAGCGAATAAGGGGTATGTGCTTCAAATGCAATTTATAGATCTACATGCACAGTACCAACAGCTAAAGGCACGAATAGATACCCGTATCCATTCAGTACTTGATCATGGAAAATATATTATGGGCCCGGAAGTCTTCGAATTTGAGGAGCGGCTTGCAGAATATATTGGTGTAAAACATGTAATTTCTTGCGGAAACGGTACTGATGCATTGCAATTATCACTAATGGCAATGGGAATTGGCCCAGGGGACGCCGTGATTACAACACCCTTTACTTTTTTTGCGACTGCTGAGGTGATTGCATTAGTAGGAGCTGAACCTGTTTTTTCTGATATTAATGAAAAAACGTATAATCTTTGCCCTCTCAAATTGGAAGAAACTATTAAGAACTTTCAATCCGATGAGGGTATTACATTAAAAGCCGTTATCGCTGTCGATTTATTTGGTTTGCCAGCAAATTATTCTGCCATTGAACGTATATGTAAGCGTTATGGTTTAACGCTTATTGAAGATGCAGCACAAGGCATGGGTGGGAAGATCAATGATACCAATGCAGGGTCGTTTGGTGATATTGCGACTACCAGCTTCTTTCCTGCAAAACCATTGGGATGTTATGGTGACGGTGGGGCAGTGCTTACTGATGACGATGATATCGCAGATGTCATAAAATCACTTCGAGTACATGGCAAAGGGATCGATAAATATGACAATGTCAGGATTGGAATGAATAGTAGGCTTGATACATTACAGGCTGCCATTTTACTTGAAAAATTAGTTGTCTTTGATGATGAAATTGAATGCCGAAATAATGTAGCAAATCAGTACGCCGCCGCATTGTGTGGAGTATCTATTCCTTTCGTACCTGATGATTACAGATCCTCATGGGCCCAATACACAGTAATGAGCAGTAATGAAAACGAACGGAAGGGATTTATGAGTAATTTACGTGACGCCGGAATCCCTTCTGCGATTTATTATGGAACGCCATTGCATCAACAGACTGCTTTTAATAAAGAGCCAGAGTTTAGGGGCAACGTAGATCTAGGCGCACTTAATATTAGTGAAAATATATCTAAAAGGGTGTTTAGTTTACCTATGCATCCCTATCTTTCAGAAACTGAAATACACAAAATTGTTGAAAATTTAAAATAAAGGTTATTCTCATGATAGTTATTCTCCTACCCGCATACAATGAAGAAGAGTCCCTACCTCATCTCATGCCAAAAATTCAAAATGTTTTTGCGGAAAAAGACAATGATTATAAAGTGATTGTATGTGATGACGGAAGTACTGACAGAACATTAGAGCTTCTCAATGAATATCAAAAGACAATGGATATCGAAATAATCGTCCACAAAATTAATAGAGGTCTGGGTGAGACTTCACGAGATCTATTTGAAAAGGCAGCAAATATCACAAAACCTAACGATATTATTATTCGATTAGATTGTGATGATACGCATGAACCAGAATTCATTCCTGTGTTGATAAAAAAGATTGAAGAAGGATTTGATGTTGTTATCGCCTCTCGATTTGAGCCAGGGGGGGGGCAAAAAGGTGTTAGCAGCTATCGAGCCTTTATTAGTCGTGCGGCAAATATATTCATGAAATTTTTCTTTCCAATACCTGGGCTGAAAGAGTACTCTTGCGGTTTTAGGGCATACAGAGCGAGTGTCATTCAGTCTGCGATAACCTTCTATGGCAATGAGTTTATACAATTAAAAGGTTTGGGTTTTACTTGTACGCTTGAAAAGTTGGTGAAACTTAAAATTCTTGGGGCTAGGTTTGGAGAAGTCCCTTTTATGTTAAGGTATGATCAAAAAGTAAGTGATAGCAAAATGGTGGGAAGTATCACGACGTTAGGTTATTTGATGATGTTGTTGCTGCACTACTGGCCTTGGGGTGGCTGGAGACAAGCTTATAAAAAGCGTTATAAACAGTTTAATCAAGGCCATTAATAACTATGTGTGGCATTGTAGGTATATTAAATAATAAAGAGTGCAGCCAACAAGATAGCTTGCGTTCTATTGCTCGCGCTATGATGGAAAAAATACACCATAGAGGGCCTGATGCTAGCGGTTCTATTGATCATGATTATGGTGTGTTAGGGCATAAGCGACTGTCCATTATTGATTTAGAACATGGCCATCAACCTATGGTTTCGGCAGATAATCGATATGCGCTGATATTTAATGGTGAAATTTATAATTACATTGAACTCAGAATAGAATTACAACAAAAAGGCGTGGTTTTTTCTACATTTTCCGATACAGAAGTATTGCTAAATGCACTAATAGTATATGGAAAAGGCGCAATACCAAAGTTAAATGGAATGTTTGCATTTTGTTTTTTGGATAAATTAAGTGGGGACTGGATTCTGTGTAGGGACCATTTTGGAATAAAACCACTGTATTATGTCTCCTTACATGACCAACTATATTTTTCCTCAGAAATAAAATCTTTTCAGGCTATTCCTGATTTCCGATCAGAAATAAACAAAAACGGTCTAAATCAATACTTTACCTTTCAATTTTGTTTGGGAAAAAACACACTATTTCGCGGTGTTAATAAGGTAGAACCCGGTACATTTTTAACCGGAAGCGGGTCAACAATACACAAAAGCACTACATATTGGACTACGGACTATCACTCAGATGAGACACATACAGAAAATTATTTTCTTGAAAAGTTGGGCTTTTTACTAAAAGATTCAGCTCGATTGCAAATCAGAAGTGATGTTCCTTTAGGTGCCTATTTGTCGGGTGGGTTGGACTCTAGCCTGGTTTCAACTTTGGCTTCAGTGATTGTAAAAGACAACATACCGCTGTTTACCGGAAAATTTTTAGAAGGTGTTGAATATGATGAAACACATTTTGCTAGAGATGTGTGCGATAGAGTAAAAGGGGAAATGCATGAAGTAGCACCTTCAGCGAATGATTTTGTGGATCATCTACCTCGAATTATGAGCATAATGGATGAGCCTGTGGCTGGGCCGGGGGTTTTTCCTCAGTACATGGTCAGTCGCGAGGCATCAAAATACGTTAAGGTTGTATTGGGAGGACAAGGTGGAGATGAAATATTCGGAGGCTATGCCCGTTATCTGGTTGGTTATTTGGAACAGGCATTAAAAGCCAATATTACAGGGGTTAATGATGAAGGGGGCAGTGCCGTTGATCTTGCGTCCTTAATTCCAAATTTGCCGCTATTGAGGCAATATAAACCAATGCTTTCTAATTTTTGGAAAAACGGATTGTTTGACAGTATGGAGTCTCGATATTTTAGACTCGTCGATCGCAGTCCAGATTTAGAAAATATTTTGAGTGCTGATGCGTATGCATGCTTTGATAGGGAGAGTGTATTTAGCGATTTTAAACAAATATTCAATGATATTAACTCCGATTCATATGTTAATAAAATGACAAACTTCGACCTAAAAACACTTCTACCTGCATTGTTACATGTTGAAGATAGAGTAAGTATGGCGGCTTCTATCGAATCTAGAGTGCCGTTATTGGATCCACGAATTGTTGATTTGGTATCGTCTGTCCCGCCTTCCATTAAATTTGATGGCGGCGGGTCAAAATCTCTTTTGAGAAAAGCAGCAAAAAATATATTGCCGATAAGTGTATTGAAGAGAAAGGACAAGATGGGTTTCCCTGTTCCACTAAATGAGTGGATGAGATCAGGGCCGGTTCGAGATTTTGTAATGGATACTCTAACATCACAAAAAAGTATCGAACGAGGGATTTATAAAAAAGAGGTGTTGAAAAATGCAGGAAGTTATAGTGGCGTTGGTGCTAGACAGTTGTGGGGGATGCTTAGCTTAGAACTCTGGCATCAATCTTATATAGATAGAAAAATGGGATAATACAATGGCGGAGCGTTCGGTAAATAGAAATATATTTTATGTTTTATTGGATCGCTATTGTAAAACATATACCGAGGTAATCCCAGCCCATCAGATTTTTCAGATACGACTAGTTATTGGTTGTCTACTCGTATACAAATTGTTATCTAGAGATTTTTCCAACATTGCATACTGGTCTGAATCACTGCTAAGTAGCTCACCTTTCTCAATCTATTCTCCTATTGATTATGTTTTGGTTACGGGCATAAATCCAATATTCGATATTGTTTCACTACACTTTGTGCATTGGATATTGCCATATCCAACAGGAGAAACGTTTAAATTATTACAATATAGCGCCTGCATATTAGCAATTCTATTTGTTATGAAAGCATCCTGGTCTCGCTGGATAGCTATTGGGCTAACGCTAATACTTGCTTACCTTTGGGGTTTTGTGTATCGCTTGGGACAAGATATCGATTCAATGTTTTTGGTGACTGGCGCTTTGTTTTGTTTTATGTTTTACCCTGGTCAAGTTAAAGAGGAGGGGGCGGAAAAAAAGATGGCTCGAGAGTCGCACCTGTATTCGAGTATCCTTATGATCTTTATACTGTATTACTTCTTTAGTGGATTTAATAAAATAATTGATTTGTCACCAATGGACTGGTTTAGTTATGAAGTTGTTAATATTAATGCGTCGTTTGTTCAGTCCTATGAAGTTTTAGGTTATTTGTGGGTTCCTCGCTTAGATTTTTTTGGATTTGATTTCCTAAAAGGACCATTGCAGATATTTGGGGCTGTATTTACCTATTTTTGGCATCTTACGGCACCATTTATGTTCTTTAAAAGGAAAAATATTATTTGGTATTGGATGTTTTATTCATTATTTCATTTGCTAACAGGTTTTGTTGGTATTTTGTTCGCGAGTAATTTTATTGTCTGGCTTTGTGTTCTTCAAGTTAGGAGAGCTGAAAATGGTTGAAAAATTGATCATTATTTATGATGAAGAATGCCCTTTTTGTAATAATCTTATAAAATTATCCAATATCCGAAGAGCACAGCCGAGTTGTACCCTTGTTAATGCGAGAGATTCGGAAAGTGAATATATTGAAGATGTTCGACATAGATATAATTTAGATGAAGGTATGCTGGTGATTTTTGGAGGCAGAGAGTTTTATGGTTGGTCTGCATTACATGTACTAAATAAAATTGAGAAGAATGAGAACGTTAAGTCAGTATCACTCTATCTATTCTCATCGCCATTTTTTTCTAGGGTGTCTTACCCAATATTAAGGGTCGGGAGACGAATAGCATTATTTTTTTTGGGGATAAAGAAAATTGGATATTGATAACGCCATTTTTAGCGACCCATCTACCAATAGCAATAAAACAAAGATGGTAAAGGTCGTCTATTTTGTCTTTGTTTTTGGTTCATTTCTGTATTTTTTGGCGACATTTTTTCTGTATGATATTTTGATAATGTTGGATGCCAATCATTGGCGATATTTAAACGTTAGCGATGTTATGCGTGACAAATTAATGATATTTATTTTTGGTCACCAGTTGGTGTCGTTGTGGGTTTTACTTATCAGTTATTTTATTTATGCGGTGTTAACCTATAAATTAGTATTTGATGTTAAAAGAGAATATAGCGTCTTATGGCCTAACATCTTTATTGTTGTCGCATTTTTTGTTTGTATCAATTATTCAGAAGTCGTTATTTTTAGGCGATTAACCGTTTTCATTCTTTTGTTACCATTTTGCATTTTTGCTATTATAAAAATAAATGAATATTTTTCATCAAAAAAAGCAGAGGTTTTCGGTTTAAAAAAGGTATGGCTGTTTTTGTTTATCATAATTGCACTAATACCAGGGTTTTATTTCCCCCCGTTTTATGACGGTATTGCTGGTTGGTCAATGGAAGTTGACCCTAAGTATTCTCAAGTGAAAGATTGGAAGATAGAATTTGATGATGGCAGCAGGGAATGGTATAGGCCGTCATTTTTCAACCCAATTACGATGCGTCTACGTGTATACAAAAATCATAAATTCCATTTGGATCGCGACGCTATGGAACGCGAGTTCCCTAGGCTCTTATATTGTTTATATGTTAAAGCATTTAGTGATATGAATAATGGATATCTGCCGACGCAAACGTTTTTTGGTCGTTTTTCATACCCTCCGCATACACTTGATGCGTTCCCGAAAAGGTCAAAGTATTTGTCTCCAGATAGAATAAAAAAATTTGTATTTGTTAAATATGAGATTCGGGATAGAGAAATTATGGAGTTTGAAGAACTGGATGAACTTTCTCTTCTCCCCAACCATAAAACATGTAATTAGCTAGGTGATTGTTAGAATGGTTTTGACTTGATATGAATCAGGATAAAATTCAAGAATATTGTGTAAACAGTTTTTCACGATATTGGAAGAATAATCGCGAATTGATTTCTGGATTACCGATTTCTTCGGTTGTTCCTGAGGATGTTGAATTACCTGTGAAATTGGTTTCAGTAAAACTTCCTGTATGGGCAAAAAAATACACCATATCTGGGTGTTTTTTAGTTCCTAGTGAGGCTGCGGCAAACAAATGGGAAGATGTCAACTGGTGGTACGTGATGTACTGGTATCTTCATTGTTTGGCGGAACGAAAATTTGAATCCATTTATGGCCCAATACACTCTTATAGTTATAGATTGAAGGGGTGGGATAATCGGATGTGGAAACATGCTTGGGTAAATCGGATTGCCATGTTTTTACGGTTATGGGTGTGTAAAAACGAAGGTAAAGTTCCAGAAATTTTGTTTCCCGAAAAATTAGAAGCTGAAATATTGCTAACCCATGATTTGGATGCTGTATCAAAAACGCTAGTCATTCGATTAAAGCAGTGTACATTTAATGTCTATAATGCAATTAAACTGCTAGGTGATAGAAGATTAAGAGATGCAGTTTGTAAGCTAAAAAGCGCCTTTCAGTTTTTGTTAGGAACAGGGGGATATTGGAATTTTGATAAATTGGGGTATGACACAGACAATAGTATAATAAAAAAGAGAATAATTAATGTATATGGAGGAGGAGGAGGGGCTTTTAGATCACTGAAAAAAATAGTTGTTGATCCAGGGTATGGTTTGCATAATGAAAAATTGGTGGGAGAGCTAAACACTCTTTGCAACAATGGGTTCGTTATAGGTCTTCATCAGTCTTATGATGCTTGGGATGATTCTTCGAAGATGATGAAAGAGAAAATAACTTTGGAAGGTTATTTGGGGGTGCGTGTTTTAACATGTAGGCAGCATTGGCTAAAATTTAGTTTTTTAAAAACATGGGTTTCACAAGCTAAATCTGGTTTCGTAGAAGACACTACCCTTGGGTTTAATGATCGAGTTGGATTTAGGAATGGCGCAGCACTAAGATTTTCACCCATTGATATGACCGGTAAATTTATTGGGCTAGAATCGGTCCCAATGATACTGATGGATTCACACCTTTATGACTATAATAATTTAAATTCTTTAGAAATTGATGCGGAAATTGATGCACTTATCTCGGAAGTGGAGTTGATAAAAGGCCAAGCAAGTATTATTTGGCATCCCCATACGTTAGGGAGTGATTATGGATGGAGTGATGGTTTTCAAGCTTTATTAGAAAGATTGGGATGCATAAGAAAATATACTGAAGAAATTGAGGTAGATCATGATCTATAAATATTCTCCGTATTTTATTTTTAAGCGATTGTGGGGGGATCGGGAACAGTACGGATTGATTAAGGATGTTAAGGATATAGACTTTATCAAGTGGTTATCTGTTTATCACAAATTTTACATGGAGACACAAAAAGGATCCTTGGGGGAGTGGGTAAATCATCTCGGGTATAAAGTGACTTCTTCTATAGATTTTTCAGGGCGAACTGTAGCTGAATTAGGCCCAGGTGTGATAGAACATTTACAGTATCACTCAAGTAGACCGGATAAGTATATATTGATTGATATCGATCAAGAATTTTTAAAAAAATCAAAGAAGGTTCTTGTTGATCATGACTATGAAAATATTGATGTGGTTAATACTGATGGAAATATCATTGAACTTGACGATGATTCTATAGATATAATGTTGACCTTTAATCAACTTGAACATGTAACTGATTTGGAACACTATGTTAAAGAAATAAAGAGAGTATTAAAGCCCGACGGAATTTTAGTCGGGTCGGTTCCTTGTGAAGGTGGAGTTGCATGGGGAATGGGGAGGTTTTTGACAACTCGACGATACTGTAAGGAAAATTTTGACTTTAATTTCGATAAAATTATCTGTTGGGAACACCCTAATTTCGTTGACCATATAAGATCCATTTTGGGTAATAATTTTGTGGCCATTCAGGAAAAATTTAGCCCCTTTATTGTACCGGTTATGGATATTAATCTCGTTTATTCTTTTGTTTACGAAAATAAAAAATGACAACTATAAGAAACCCATATAAAGAGTCTATCGAACGTAATCTGCCTCGCATATTTTCGTTATTTGATACGGATATATCCTCTAGTAGTTACGGGGTTGGCGATAGATTTTATTGGTCATGGGGATTGATTGACTTTGGTAATGGATCGTTTCAGGGGGTTGCCCATGGATTTTCAAGGCTTTTGATCGCGGGTCTCCTCCCTGAATGGGTATCGGAAACAGCAATAATGGAGAGAATAGATGCCATGTTCGTTGGTGCAAATAAACTAACGAGAAAGGATGGAAGTTTGGAGGAGGCTTTTCCATACGAGGGATCTTACTGTGTTACCGCATTAGTCGCATTTGATTTGATATCAAGTGTGGTTTTATTAGGTGACAAATTGGAATCTAATAAAAAATCGCAGTACATTAGTGTTGTTCGGCCAATGATAGGGTATTTACTTGTTGCTGACGAGCATCATGCTTTTATATCAAATCATCTAGCAACAGCTGCTGCCGCGTTGTTTAAATGGGAGAAAGTGACGGGCGAAACCGTGTCAGGAAAGGCGGAGGAAATATTAGAAAGGATATATACCAATCAGTCTCAAGAATCTTGGTTCTTGGAGTATGACGGTGCAGATCCTGGCTACCAGTCGTTATGTTGTTATTATCTTGCTGATGCTTTTGAGACCACTAAAGATGAACGATTGAAATTGTCGTTGTTACGTTCCATTGATTTTTTACAGTACTTTGTCCATCCAGATGGATCGTATGGTGGATTATATGGTAGTCGAAACACCCGCTTATATTACCCGGCTGGATTTGAGTATCTGGCCCAATACAGTCCAACTGCCTCAAGTATAGCCTCCTATATGAGAGATAGTGTTGAGCAGAATCGAGTGGTTGGACTGGATTCGATTGATGAACCAAATATGACGCCAATGTTTAATTGTTACTGTTGGGCTGCTGAATTATGTAATAAAGGAAAGCCAGTATCTACGGGCAGTCCTCTTCCATTTGAAAATGAGAAATTTTATAATATTTATTTTGAAGAAGCGGGTATTTTCATAAACAGAGGAGATGACTACTATACAATAATTGGCATTCATAAAGGAGGGGTTGTATACCATTTTCAGGACGGAAAACTTACTATATTGGATGCAGGGTTGTTGTTTTTAGGTGTTAAAGAACAATCATATTCAACGCAACGTTATTCAAGAAATAATAATTATTCCATAACTGATAATGAGATTTCTATTACTTCAGATATTAAACCTATGTCTAAGCGGTTGTTTCAGCCTTGGCAAATGATAATTCTTCGACTGTTGAATATTTCTGTAATGAGGAAATATAGGATCAGAGAGTTTATTAAGAAAATCTTAGTGAAAATTTTGATTACCAGAGATGGAATGAAAATCGGGAATAATCTTAGAAAGATAAAGCTAGGATATCATTTGTCTATTGACGACATTTATAATGTTAAAAGTAATGTTTTTTTGCAGAAAGGGGTAAACCAGTTCGTTTCCATTCATATGGCCAGCAAAGGATATTGGCAGAAGCAGGATACAAGTGAATGATGAAGCTTTTGGTTCCACGATTGAAACCTCAGTTCGATATATCTGATTGGATTTCAGTTCTAAATGTTTTGGAAAAAAAATCAATAGAAAATTATGAAACTGAATTCTCTAATAAATTTGGTTGTCAGTATGGAACTATGTTTTCTCATGGACGTTCTGGTATATATGCACTTTTAAAAGTGTGGGGTATCCTAGATAGTGAGGTTATTTGTCCTGCTTATACGTGTGTTGTTGTACCCGATGCTATTGTTCTCTCCGGGAATACGCCTGTTTTTGTTGATTGTGGTACCGATAGTTTCAATATGTCATTGGCTGGAATAGAGAGTGCGATAACTAAGGATACCAGGGTTATCATTGCTACTCATTTGTTTGGTTATCCTATGGATGTAAAAGAAATACAAAAAATAGCCAATGAAGCAACGAAAAGATTTGAGCATAAAGTTTATGTTATCCAGGATTGTGCGCACAGCTATGGTGCTGAATGGGAAGGGGATTTAGTATCATCTTGGGGGGATGCTGCAATATTTGGCAGTAACATCAGTAAAATAATTAATTCAATATTTGGTGGTATGGTCATTACCAATAATAGAGAAACATGTTTGGGGTTAAAAAAATGGAGGCAAGACAACTGTAAATACCAAAGTTTTAGTAAAACCATAAAGCGTTTTTTTTATTTCATTGCGGTAAATTTCGCTTTTTTGTCCGTTGTTTACTCCTTTGTTAATTTTCTTGAAAGAAAAGGTTTTCTTGATCATTTTGTTAAATATTATGAGGACGGTGTTGTTAAATTCCCATTAGATTGGGATCAGTTCCCTGTCGCAATTGAGGCTAGAGTTGGTCGGTCGCAATTAAGGAAATATGATGAGATTTCATCAAAAAGGCTTATCCATGCAAAACAAATTGAAGAATATTTTGAAGGGAATGCTGATATAGCGTTTAGAGCAGAGGCCACTGGCGCAAGCTATAGTCATTTAGTTGGTTTAGTTCATGACAGAGATCTCTGGGTGAAGACATATCGTGACAAAGGTATACAACTAGGGATTTTAATAGAATATTCCATTCCCGGCATGTCGGCCTATGAAAAATATAAAACGACAGATGTACCTCACAGCGATTACTATTCGGAACATTGTGTTAATTTCCCTTTGCATCGGAGACTAAAGCTATGAAATTAGTGTTGGTAGTTGGAAATGATAAAATCGGTCGCCATTGCATTCAGCAGTTACCCCAAAGTAAAAATGTTACGATTTTATTGGATAGTTGTACTGATGCAGGACGTGTTGTAACGCTACTTCGCAAAGGTAGCCTGCCTATTCGAGCCCTAATTAGCATGACATGGGCAAATATTATAAGGAAAGAAACAAAACTAGAACAACCGTATTCCCAGCTTAAATCAAACACTGAACTATTACGTTTTATTGATAACGATACAACGATATTGTTATTTCGTGCTGGGTTGATAGTTAGTCAAGATACTATAGATAAAGCAAAAGATATTTTTAATGTACATTGCGCGAGTATCCCAGAGTTTGGTGGTATTGCCAGTATTTATAGAGCCATTAAGGCTGAGGCATTCAGTCAAAATGCAACGCTGCATAAGGTTACTATTAGGATTGATGAAGGAGAGGTTGTTGATGTAGAACCTTACCTAATGAGTAAAAGTAAAAATTATTTTTTGAATGAAGAAACGGCTTATCAAGCGGGTTTGACGTTGATTAATAGAATACTCATAAAGTACGAAAAAGACGCTAAAATATTCTAATTTTTTGTATTTTGGCATGCATTATGCTTTCTATAAATGTGGGCATTTTTAAGACGGCAATTGGAATACAATGATGTTCTAAATCATTGCTATATTTTCTGCTATTTTTTTGAGTTAACGATGTATAAGAAATTATTATCAGATTCAATTATATATGGATTAGGAGCCATAATAGTAAAATCCATGGCTTTCTTCACATTGCCCATTTATACCAGGATATTTTCCCCTGAAGAGTTTGGGGTAATAGAGATGTTTGCGACGTTAGGTGGGCTGATATCCATTATTATGACCATGGGGTTGGATAGCGCACAAAGCTTTTATTTTATGGAGGCCAAGCATAAAGGGGAGAATGATGTTCGAAAAATAACCACATCTATTCTTCAGCTTAGATTGGTTATTGGTAGCATTGTTGTCTTTCTCGGGACGCTTTTAACATCTGCGATTTTAGAAGCGTCTTTCAGTGAATCAACTCCCGATCACTATTTTTGGATAATATTGGCATCAACATTTTTTGCAACGTTAGTTTCGCAAAGTTTGGAAATATTTCGGCTATTGTATCGTCCATGGATGTATATTGGATTGTCCTTAGTTCAAACGTTGTCTGGAATTGGAGCAATACTATTTTTTTGCTACTGGGATAATGCAGGTGTTGAGGGATATCTGAAAGGGGTATTGCTGGGATCGTTAATAGCAATGTGTATCGGATGGCTAGCAACACGACATTACCGATATTGGACAAAAATCGAATATACTTTGTGGAAGGGATTTGTGAAATTCGGATTACCATTAATCCCTGCCGGATTTACAGTGTGGGTTATGCAGGCTAGCGATCGTTTTTTTATTATGAAGTTATTGGGTAGTCAGGAAGTCGGCATATACTCAGTCGCAGCTAAATTTGCGCTAATTATTATGTTGGCTATTGAAACGTTTAGAAAGGCGTGGTGGCCTATTGCGATGGAGATGATTCATAAAGATGATGGCCCTGATTTTTTCCGAAACATTTCCTTTTTTTATGTATTGTTTAGTTCTATAGGTATTGTTGGGCTGTCATATATTTCCCCTTATTTAATTACCTGGCTCACAACCGAAGATTATAGTGACGCGTGGCGTTTAGTCGGAACGTTATCTCTAGGTAGCGTGTTTTATGGGTTTTATTTGATTAGTGGAATTGGTGTTTTTTATAGTCAAAAGACGTATTTAAGCATTATAATTTACGGTTCTGGAGCATTACTTAACGTGCTATTAAACTATATTTTTATTCCTATATGGGGTTTGTATGGCGCTGCGTTAGCAACTTCGATCGGCCTCCTGCTTTCTAACGTTGTAGGAATGATAGTGTCGAATAAATTCTATCCAATAAAATGGCGGTGGATCTCGATGGCATGTATCACGGCGGCTACCTATTTTTTTGTTCAGCATTAAGATATAAAATATGAATATTGATATTGGTGGAAAAAACAAGATCTTCAATGCGGTTCTTAACATAAAGGAACTTATATGGTATGGATTTGGCCTATTGCTACTAATATTCACACCGTTCGTTTTCGTAAAAATGTTATTTGCTTGCTATGCGATTCTTGTTAAAAACAAGAAGGAATTGTTCGCATTTGGTAAAATTGATGCGGGGTTTCGTGTTTGGTATGACAAAATAGCAAAAGACTTCTATCAATATGGACGAGGTGGACATAGCTGGGATGACGGGCTTGGGTTGACCCTTGGCGCTAGAGCTTACAATAATTGGGCGACTTATTACCTAGTTAGAGTGCTGGGTCAGTTAAAATTGGCAATGTTAGGTTATCTACTTTGGTCTATGGTTGTCATTGGTTTTGCATCTTATACTGATATTTACACGTTTTTGCTCCTCTCATTATTGCTACCTTTATCGCCCTTGATTGTGCAGATGTATACGCAATTAAACAAACCAGAGCTATTCTGGTGGTTTTTAGTGCCTTTTATTGCCTATTTTGGGTTTTCTGAGTTTGCTCTGGCCGCGGGGCTACTTTGGAGTGTTATGGCCATGGTGAATGCTGCTTCGGCATTCCTAGTGGCAGTATCAATTATGGTATCTGCATTTCTTGCACAAATATTCATTTTTGATAGTTTCTATTTAGCATCCATGTTAATTCTAGGAAGTTTCCCTGGGGCGGTTAAGTTATTATTACGCTTAATAAATATGTGGCAATCAGGTTATTTGAATGTGATTGCTAACGAGCAAAAGGGACTTTGGAATAGAGGTTTTTTCGACTTAAGTGATGAATTTGTAACCTATAGTATTTTTATGCTATCTATCTGGTGTTCTGTTGCCAATTTGGGGTACAGCTGGGTGCTTTTTATTATTATTGGCTTTCCTGCGTTAGCTATTTACTATATGAACTGGCGATTTATATACCTTAATGATAAGCAATCATTTTTAATGTTGTATGTGGTATATTCTTTGGGCTTGTCCTATTTTTCGAATAGTTTTGGCGGTTTTGTTTTTGGTTCAATTCTTACCCTGAATTCTATTTGGATTCCCACCGGACAAATTGGGAAGTTAAGGGGGACAAAATTAGTTGTTTCTATTTTGTCGGATATCGTCAAAACGTACCCTTATCAAAAAATCATTAATATCGATTTATGCAATGCGGATCCTCTTGCTAAATCTTTTGATGTCATACCGGAAAATTCTCGTATATTATTTGTTTTGAGTGATAGGTTAAGGTCATCGCGTTATCGTCCTTGGATTGAAATGGCAAGGTTTAAGCTTGTTGAAAAAAGAATATCTTTAATAAATGATATTTATGGTGGAATGCAAACCGACAAATTGGATAGTGTGGCGATGAGCGTTTCTGGTGATGATAAAATGGATTCGTCGATAAAGGAATGTCTAACATTATTATCAATTGACTATGTGATTACAGTTGAAGAAACAAGTTTTCTAAATATTTCACGAAATAATATGTTCTCTTTGCTTCATCTTTCCGATGGGTATTCACAATTCTTTAATGGTATGACCAAAGTAGGTGTTTTCCAATATCAAACTGAATCATCAGTTTCAGTAAAAGGGGCGTTACTACATTCCGTTTCACCGATTATTGAATCTGACCATGTGATATTTGATGTGGCGGCTAAAGGTCGGCATGTTATCCCCTATATTTATAACGATAATATTTATCTTAATGATGACCAAGGTAGGCAGCTAGAAATCGAAAGCGTAAATATTTCTGCTTTAGGTGATTTGGAATTTTGTATGGTCGATTTTTGGAATCCTGGAACTTATACTCTTAATAGTAAAAAGAGACTATGGCCAACAATATGAGAGTGCTATGAAGATACTGACCGTTATTGGTGCAAGGCCCCAGTTTGTGAAGGCTGGGATGGTAAGTCGAGCAATACTGAAATCGAATTCCAAAACTCGTCATGTTCTTGAGGAGCGAATTTGTCATACTGGTCAGCATTATGACACCAATATGAGTGATGTCTTTTTTGATGAAATGAATATTCCGAAACCACATTACAAGCTTGGTATTGGTGGTGGTGGTCATGGAGAGATGACAGGGCGACAATTAGAGAAGATTGAGCGCATTTTGTTAGATGATAAGCCGGATGGCGTTTTGGTGTATGGTGATACCAATTCTACATTGGCGGGAGCATTGGCAGCATCAAAATTACATATTCCAGTGTTTCATGTTGAGGCTGGATTAAGGTCTTTTAATCGAAATATGCCAGAAGAAATAAATAGAGTGTTAACGGATCATGTATCAGAAATCCTCTTTTCACCAACATTGTTGGCAAAAAAACATTTAATTAGAGAGGGGATTTGTGAAAATAGAATAAAAGTTGTTGGTGATGTTATGTATGATGCTGCAAAATTCTACGCATCGAAAGCACGTAAACCTGAATGGTTTGATGAATTATCCGTTGAAGTAAATGATTTTGTTCTATGTACCATTCACCGAGCTGAGAATACTGATGATATTGAGCGCTTACGCTCGATATTTCGGGGCCTTCAACGATGTGGCAAGCCCATTATTTTACCCCTTCACCCAAGAACTAAAGGGCTTATAGAAAATCTTAATTTGGAAATGTCTAATATCCATATAGTAGACCCCGTTGGGTATTTGGAGATGTTATGGCTGGAAGTTAACTGTAATCTGGTTGCTACGGATTCTGGAGGCGTGCAGAAAGAAGCTTTTTTTCAGGGTAAACCTTGTATTACTATGAGGGGTGAAACTGAATGGGTTGAGTTAGTGGATGCGGGGGTTAATATTTTGGTGGGAGCTGATGAGAATGAAATAGTTAACGCTATTAGTTCTGATCGGTGGAATAGTATACAAGGTGATTTTTATGGAAATGGAAATACTGCAGAAAAAATAGTTAACATCATATTAGCTTCACTTATCGGGGTTACGCAATGATATTCCATTCACTTCGTTTCTTGTATTTGACGAAATTTCTATGAAGAAGCACATCGTGCTAATAGCAGGAGTCATTGGAGGGGCGGAAAAACGTTTCTTCGACATATTTCGTGCTTCTTATGAACGGGATTCTGATGTATTTTTGGTTATATCCAGTGGGTTGTTGTCATTTTTCAAATCAGAGTATGATTTGAAAAAATACCAGAATAATATAATTACAATAGAGTTAGACGATTGGTCTCCTATAAAATTCATATTCAAATTCTACAATCAGATTTTAAGGCGGTCTGACCCGTTAGATGTATTTCATTATCCAACAAAGCCATTGTTTTTCCTGCATTTGTTGACTCGCAGAAAGTTCACAATATCTTTGTGTAACTGTCATGCTTCACCAAGTCTATCACTTGTGAATAAGCCATTGCTATTACAGTACTTCGCTATATTTTTTGCCGAAAAGATTGATGTTCTTAATCCTGAAATACATGCTGATGTTATCGCTAAACTCCCGAAGTTGATTGACAAAATTAGCCTAACTCCGGGTGGTACCTTTGTATACCCATGTGATTTTGATATTCAAGTAAAGGATCGGGTATTTTCATATGTCGGACGACTCGAAAAAGATAAAGGGTTGGATGTGATGTTTAAAATTATTCCATGGATTCACAAAATTGATAGCTCGATATCGTTCGAAATTTATGGAGAAGGAGCCTTGAGAGGGGAAGTTGAAGAAAAAGTAAGAAGCTTGCAGGCTTTGGGGATGAACGTTGATTACCATGGTTATGTGGAAATTAGAGAAGTGTTAAGAAAAATATGGTGTGTTTTTTCATTACAAACAATCACAAATTTCCCATCGAGAGTGGTAGCCGAATCATTGCTGAATGGGTGTGAAGTGATTGTTTTGGATTCAGGTGATAGCCGAAACTTTGGAGATCCAAGTGGACTTTATTATTTGAAAAATGATTTGAGTGACCTTGAGGTTGTCGTAAAGGGAGTTGTGTCACGCCTTTCCTATACTAATACTAATTCAATGAGAGAAATAGCGCAGAGTGCCACACATGAATTTTGTTCTGAAAGTTATATTGATTACTTTCAACAAATATTTTCTAGCGATTACCAATCAACCCTCGAATAAGTTGACTTAATCGATTTTTATATTTGGTTATGTGTTCTTTGTAAGAATACTGTTTTCTAACGTGTAGACTGCACCGGTATTTTTACAGATCACTGAACCATCGCCTACTAGCGGAAGGTCAAGTTGTTCTCCAAATTCACTCATCCAACCCTTTTGTTTAGCAGGCACCCCTAGCATGAGCGAGTAGGGTTTTACACTTTTGTTGACAACTGCTCCTGCACCAATAAAAGCAAATTCACCGACAGTCACTCCACAGACAATCGTACAATTAGCGCCAAGAGTTGCACCCCTTTCAATAATGGTGTCTTGATAGTCATCTTTTCGCGATATAGTTGATCGCGGGTTGTAGACGTTTGTGAATACCACGCTGGGCCCACAAAAGACATCGTCTTTAAGTGTAACGTTGTCATATACAGAAACGTTGTTTTGGATTTTTACGTTAGAGCCAATATCAACTCTATTTCCAATAAATACATTTTGACCTAAAGAACATCGTTCTCCAATATTTGCGCCGGAACTGATGTGTGTCCAGTGCCAAATCCTTGTATCTCGGCCGATATTTGCGCCATCATCAACAATAGCTGATGGATGTGCAGAGTATGTAGTCATAATTTTTTTGCTGCAAAAGGGTGTAATGTGGACGGGTTGACGTTTATTTTTGTGTTCCTTATATCGTGAACGGTTTGAATGGCAACTCTGGCATCATCACAACCAAAGCCTTCACCATCCAAAATTTGTTTGTAGCTTTCGGTATGAAGATCAGTAAATCCACCAGAAAATTCTATTTCTTTATTATCAATAGAAATTGATCGATGCGTTCGTTGGTCTTTTTCTTGACAGCTTTGAGGTAAGTCACTTTCGTCTATAGATAAAAACCATCTAACTCTGGCTTTCTTGTATTCTAGGTACCCTGATGATTTTTGTTGTGTGTATAAATGCACCTCATTCCTTTGTAGGTCGCCAAACAGCCAACTTAACATGTCAAAAAAATGGACACCGATATTGGTTGCAATTCCACCTGACTTTGATTCGTCCCCTTTCCAAGATGACAAGTACCATTTCCCTCTTGAGGTGATGTAAGTGAGATCCACTTCATATTTATTTTCGTTATTTGACGCATCTATTTCTTTTTTGACCTGAATTAATGATGGGTGGAGCCTGAGTTGAAGTATGTTAAAAACTCTGCGCCCAGTTGATGCCTCAATTTCTTGTAAGGCATCTAAATTCCACGGGTTTAACACCATCGGCTTCTCACATATTGCATCAGCTCCGGATCGAAAGGCAAAACGAACATGGGCATCATGTAGGTAATTCGGAGAACAAATTGATATCAAATCAGCAGAGCTCTTGGGGTTTTTGCGATATATTTTGTCAATATGGCGGTCAAAACGTTCAAACTCCGTAAAGAAGCGGGCGTTTGGAAAGTAAGAATCAATAATACCAACGGAGTCACTTATATCGAGCGCAGCGATAAGGTTGTTTCCGGTGTCTTTGATGGCTTTCATGTGACGTGGTGCTATGTAACCGGCAGCGCCGATAAGTGCAAAATTTTTCACCGTTATATCTACCGTAATAGTTTGTTATTAATAGAAAAGATAGCATAGATATGAAATCTTTTTAGTAAATGAGCTGTTATATCTACATATCACGTAAATGTAGCTTGTGAAGTGGAAAGGGAGGCAGTAGACAACTATAGTTCGGGCAAGCCACTAAAAGATTAACCGTGAAATTTTAGGCCTTAGTACACAGTGACAAATGTAAATACTCATTACAGGACAGACATAGAAGGTTTACGCGCCATAGCTATACTTTTCGTTGTGGCCGCCCATGTCGAGTTTCCTTGGTTTAGTGGTGGATTTGTTGGAGTTGATGTTTTTTTTGTCATGTCTGGTTATTTGATCACGAGTTTGTTGTTGAAAGAATATCAACTTAGTGGAAAGGTCAATTTTTTCGGTTTTTATGCAGCCCGTTTAAGGCGCTTGCTGCCAGCCTTGCTGTTTATGTTACTAGCGACATCTGTTGCAGCGGTGTATTTGTTATCACCTTTCGAACAAGGGGTGCAGGCAAAAACGGCGGGATATGCATCGGTATGGCTTAGCAATATGCAATTTTCATTGGAAGAACTGGATTACTTTGCACCTATTGCAACAGAAAATATGTATTTACACACTTGGTCTCTTGGTGTCGAGGAGCAATTTTATTTGATATGGCCAGTGTTGATTTTGTTATTTTTGGGTGCTTGGTCAGGGGAGGGCAGACAACCAAGGTTTAATTGGCTCGTCATTATGATGGCTGGTGTGGTAGTGGTATTCTTTACGTTATCGGTATATTTGTCTTATTCCCAACCTGCCTTTGGTTTTTATCTAATGTCTTCAAGAGCGTGGCAATTTGCGCTAGGGGCTCTTGTGTTGCTATGTGCGGTATTATCGAGGGATAAGGTTGTCAGTCTTGATAAGCTGACATGGTCAGCTAAAACTAGCTTTCTTCTTCATGCTGGCGGATGGGTTGGGCTGATTGGTATTACTAGTTCAGCAATTTTTATGCATTCAAACATGACATATCCAGGTTTTTGGGCGCTATTTCCCTCCATTGGTACGGCATTGATTTTGGTAGCGGGGGCGGGAAAAACACGCACCATGCTAACAATGCTGCTTTCTATTAAACCTTTACAGTGGATAGGTAGAGTTTCTTATTCTTGGTATTTATGGCACTGGTCAATTTTGGTATTGGGGGAGAAAATCTTCCAATACGATGGGTTGATAGAAAAATGTGTGCTGGTGTTAGTCGCACTTCTGTTAGCTGTGTTTTCGTATTTTGCTGTCGAATCTCCGATAAGAAAAAGCCGATACCTTATTGAACGCCCGGTGTTTACAATGATCTTGGCATCATGTTTGATGATTTTGAGTTTTTGCTTAACTCTGTTTTGGGCATCATCCGCCAAAGAGTGGGTTAATCAACCAGAGCAGCGTATATTCAGCAAAGTGCATGCTGATAAACCGATAACATACTCAATGGGGTGTGATCAGTGGTATCACAGTGCAGAGTTAAAATTCTGCATATTTGGCGATGTAGAAGCTGAGCACGTGGCAATTTTGATCGGAGACAGTATTGGAGCACAGTGGTCTCCAGCGTTAGCGCAGCGTTATGTTAAAACTAATTGGAAGTTTATAGTTATCACAAAATCATCCTGCCCGATGATTGACGAGCCATTTTTCTATAAACGTATTGGCCGAGAATATACGGAATGTAGCGAATGGCGTCACACCGCTGTGCAGTGGATGAAAGATAATAAACCTGACATTGTTTTTATGGGATCTGCAGCAACTGGATTTAAGAAGAATCAGTGGATTGGCGGTACTACTAGAATACTCGATGAAATAGCCAGTTCCGTGGCTAGTATCTATATTCTTCGTTCCACACCCACTGTTCCTTTTGATGGCCCTGCTTGCTTATCACGTAAGGAATGGCAGCAGCAGGGGTTGCCATCCTGGCTTCCAATAAATACAACATGTGATTCTATTTTGGACGACCCTTATGCAGATAAGGTTTATCAATGGCTAGAAGAATCTGCTCAAAATTTTGATAATGTGAAGGTTCTGAATATGAACCCTATTGTGTGTCCAGAGAATCGGTGTGCAGCTATTCAAAGCGGGCGAGCTGTTTTTAGGGATAATATGCACCTTTCAAAGAGCTATGTCTGGTCAATTGCCGATAAGCTTTTTGATGAAATGAGATCTAAGCAGCGTTAGTTAAATCTTCCGCCTCAACAAAACCCCTGACTCCACATGATGCGTATACGGAAATTGATCAAACACCGCATAGCGCTCAATACTATGTGTATCACTTAACATCTCGACATTCTGTTTCAACGTCTCAGGGTTACAGGAGATATAAATAATATTGTCATAAGCCTGAATCATTTTCACCGACTCTTCATCCAATCCAGCTCTCGGAGGGTCAACCAACACCGTCTGAAAATCATAACTATCCAAATCGATCTCTTTTAAGCGCCGAAACTCGCGCTCCTTATTCATCGCCTGAGTAAACTCTTCTGCAGACATACGGACAAATTCAAGGTTCTGAATACCATTGATCTCTTTATTATATTGAGCAGCTCTAACTGAAGTCTTAGAGATTTCGGTCGCAAGTACTTGCTTAAACTCACTGGCCAACGCGATTGAAAAGTTACCATTGCCACAATACAGCTCTAGCAGGTCGCCGCTTAACTCTTTTGACACGTCTGTAGCCCAAGTCAGCATCTTTTCATTCATTTTGGCGTTAGGTTGGGTAAAACCACCTTCAATCTGCTGGTATTTGAGCTTCTTGTCTGCAACAGTGAGTTCTTCTAATACCCAATCTCGCTCCAACACCACTTTCTGTTTTCTGGAACGCCCAATAAGAAAAATATCGAGCTGTTGCTGTAGGTCTTTCGCTGCAGCCTCCCAATTTTCATTAACCGGCTTATGGTAGATCAACGTAACCAACGCTTCACCTGAAAGGGTAGTAAGAAACTCTATTTGAAACAGCTTTTTACTGAGGCAGACATCACGATTGATCGCTTCCATTAAACGCGGCATGAGCTCGTTAATGCGCTTTGAGGCGATAGGGAATTCAGTGACTTCGTGGGGGTCTTTACTCTTACCCCGTTCAAACATGGCGTAAAAACAGCCTCGTTGTGTCTGCCAGATGCGAAACTCGGTACGATAACGAAAATGTAATGCCTCACTGGTGAAAACTTCCAGTTCCGGAATACGGATGTCTGTGAATAAGTTCTTTATTTCAGTGATTTTGGTTTCAAGCTGAGCATCGTAAGTACTAGGATCTGGGCTGAACATGGCGTTTCCGGTGTGCTGTTTAAACGGCAAATATGGGGTTCTATATAAAGGCGCGCATTATAAGGGATATTGAAGGAATTAGGGGAGGTGAGTGGTGGGAAAAGGGCGTTTTAGCGTGATATTGTCAAATGACTGAAGGGTGTTGTCCCTATTTATACATGTACTTCAATGAGTTATTTTGGTTAGGTCAAAAAATAAGCAGTTTGCTCTAGCCCTTACCGCTGCTAACGTAGTGACACTTCTACATCGGAACTCACAGAGTTATCCACAGAAAATGTGGTTAACTTTGATTGTGAATAACCTGCTTGTGAATAAGTCGTAATACAAATGGGTTGGAATGTGAATAACTTTCTTTAATGTTAAAAGTTACTCACATTCCAAGGAGCATCATTACGGGAACATCAATCCGTTAATGTACTTTCCCATTGTTGGCGTGAACTATTTCTTGGTCGAAATAGGCGTAATTCGATACCAGCCCAAGCGTTAAGAAAGGTGCCCATAGCGTAGTTATCGTTAAGTAATGACAGTCTGTTAAAGCTGCTATCAAACTGCCAATGTTGTAATGAACGGTTGTTGCAGGTGCTGGCTTTGATACGTCTCCATGATCGTGGCCGATCACCATCAACGTCTAAGCAAAGGTCTGGGCGCAAACGGTTGTGCCATTGATTGCTGGTGTCTTGATACCAATGTTGATGACGGGTTTCTGTACAGGTTTGAAGTTCTACCTCAATGGAAGTGCTGCTAGGGTCATATTTACTTAACCCTAAGCAGAAACCTTGTGAATTGAGTTGCTGATATTGTTCAGAGCTTTCTGTAGCGAATTGCCACTGATAACCATCAATACCAAATATACTTGAACCATCTTCATCCAAGATGGCTGAGTTCATCGTCACGGTATAAGTGGCGTCAAATTCTAATGAATCATAAGGTTTGAATTGAATCATATTGGCTTCAGCGTGGGTTTGACCGCTGTAGGCAAACAGACTTATTGATCCAAAAATCGGGTTTCCTTGTGCGTTAGTCACTTGAAAACTGGTGCTGTTAACGGACGATGGAATAATGTAGCGGTCGAAGGTAACACTGATTTTGTTATCGGTATTGGGTTTGTTGATTGATACGTGTTGTTCGTTAGATGCGGGAATGGTAGTGATGTTCGGCGTGCCTGAATCGTTAAGCCCATTTAACTTTTTCCACAGATGTTTCCAAAAATTGGCTGTAATGCGGCCGCCGTATTCAACGCCACCGGGGTAGGTCATATAGTTTCGACTGCCCCAGGGCATAATTTTTTTGTAGTGCCAATAGAGGAAAGGGGCAATGAGTGACTCTCCATAACGCCCGGTTTCAGATACTTTGGTTGCGATTAGAATCTGTGATCGGTTGGCTTCAGATTCGGAGAAGTTCATTGTTTGATAGACTTCAACCAATGCGTCTGCGGGGGTATACCAGGGTTTTGGAATGGAGTGATCCCGGTTGTGCTCCCTTAATACCACCATGTCGATACCAATATCGGTACTATCCTGCCCCTTATGATCAATTTCGGAGACTTTAGGGATAAACAAACCGTCAAACACTTGGTCTTGGATGCCGTGAGCTGCTGCCCCCAGGAAGTGAGAGGCGAGTTTTCCGCACTCACTATCAGATAAATAGCGCCCCTGGCACTTCTCTATCACTACCACCAAATACGCTTCTATAAATGGAGCCCAATGACTTGCTTCTCCCCATACGTGCTTTTCTTGCCCTAAAAACCCGGGGGAATATCCCGCGTCAGGGTATTGCGTACCGCTGTTTAATGCGTTGGTGTTTTGACTAAGTAATTGCTTTAGGTCTGAATCATCAAGTTGCGCTATCGCTTTCTCGCTTTGGAACATATGGATAACCATACCACCAGCGTAAAGATTTGAAGAAAGGATACACAAGATAATCGTGAATAAACGAACACGTTTAGGGTAAGAAAATATCATTGAGCGCTCTGTATTTTTGTTGTTTTTGTAAAGTGCAGTCACTAATTTAGCACTATCGTAACAAAAATACAGAGATTTTGGGCAAAAAAGATACAGTTTGGGTGTCGGGGGGGTATGGGATTAAGGCGACTGTTGCGGAGGGAGAAAGGGGAGTAAGAAAGGGTATATAAATGGAAAGTGGTTGTTTACGATGTTTGGTAAAAAGCTATACGTCTTTATGTCTTTATGTCTTTATGTCTTAATGTATAGATAAAGGCGTATAGCTTTTATTTTAGAACTTATGCAATAGCATCAAACTGAATATTGGTTAATTCTTCTGATAATTTCCAAAGCTTTTCTGCAACATCCTTGCGCTTCGAGTAACGAGATGAACCTACTTTTTTCGGGGCGCCAATCACTTCAAAAAGCTTTGATGGCCCGATGTAATCGCCACCGTTCGCCTCTGCAGCCGTTGCACCGAAAAGCGTAGGTAAAGCGCCGCTTTGTGCCGTTTGAGTAACGTAAGGAAAGAATACTTTAGCAACACCGGTGAATAAACTTGCGCCTTTTTCAAAACCCGGGGTTGCAAGGTTGGTTGAAGAGCCACCAGGGTGAACCGCAATAGAGCGAGTACCTTTTCCTGCGGCTTTTAGTTTTCGATCCAACTCATAAGCAAACATTAGGTTTGCTAATTTTGCCTGTGCGTAGGACTTATGTTTGCCATAACGCTTATCAAGCTTGATGTCGTCGAAATGAATCTTGCCTGTGTAATGGCCAAGGCTACTGACGGTAACAATACGTGAATCTGGTGTGCTGGTTAGCGTGTCTAGCAATAATCCGGTGAGTGTGAAATGTCCTAAATGGTTAGTACCAAATTGCATTTCATAGCCGTCTTCAGTGTCTGATTTGGGTAACCACATAACCCCGGCGTTGTTAATCAAGAGATCTAATTGTGTATGATCTTTTTTGAAGGTTTCAATGGCGGCTTTAATGGAGCTTTGGCTCGCAAGATCCATTTGTAGGAAGCTGATATCAGCGTTGGGTACGTCTTGGCGAAGAGTGTCCATTGCTTCATTGGCTTTTTGTGGGTTACGGCACGCCATAATAACGTGAGCACCTTTTTCAGCTAATGCTTTTGCTGCTTCAAATCCAATGCCGCTGTTGGCACCGGTGATCAAAGCAATTTTACCTTGTTGTGAAGGCATGTCGTTCGTAGACCAACCTGAGCTCATAATCATTTCCTTATCCTGCAAGTGATTCTTGGTAATTTACACCGGTGAGTTCTTCTGAAAGGTGCCAAAGTTTGGCTGCATCGACGGTATTTTTAGCATGTTTTGCGATACGGGCTTTTTTCGGCGTACCAAATACTTCAAACGCATACTTAGGGCCAAAATAATCACCACCTTGAACATCAGGGGCTGTTGCGGCTTGTAGTGTTGGTAAGCAACCTAGGGCAGGGGATTGTGATAAAAACGGCATCATCGCATCCGTTATTTTTGCAAGTTTTTTAAAGTTACCTATTTCTAATGCGGAGTTAGCAATGTTGGTACCCGACATGCCTGGGTGAACAATTAAAGACTTGATGCTAACGTTATTTTGATCAAATTGTCGTTGTAACTCTAACCCAAACATTAAGTTGGCCAGCTTACTTTGGCCATAACCACGAGCACGGCCGTATTTTTGGTTGAGCTGTATATCATCAAAGTGAATACGGCCCCAATAATGTGCAAGGCTAGCAATGGAAACAACGCGAGCGTTGGGGGCTTTTTTTAATAATCCGATCAGTTGAGAGGTTAGAGCAAAGTGGCCAAAATGATTGGTGCCAATATGCATTTCAAAACCGTCAGCGGTTTCCTCTCGATCTATCCAGCCTAAACCTGCGTTATTGATTAAGCAGTCGATTTGATCGTAGTTGGCATTAATCGTTTCTGCGCATTGATTAACGGATTTAAGGTTAGATAGATTGAGTTCGACAATGTCCACCGACGCGTTGGGTGTGGTCTGTAGAATTTCCTGTTTAGCCGTTTCTGCTTTTTGAAGGTTCCGACAGGCCATAACGATCTTTGCATTTTTACTTGCTAATGCAATAGCTGCAGCCAACCCAATGCCACTATTGGCGCCGGTTATTACGAAGGTTTTCCCGGTTTGGTCAGGCACGTTTTTTAGTGCCCACGGGTGTACGGTATTATTAGCCATCGGGATATTCCTCATAAAAGTGTTGTTTTGGTCGGTTATTGATCTGTTTATGTTGTGTACGATACTTCGATAGTTATCACATTGTCAAATAAATAGTGGGGTGATTGATGCCTGTGTGGCTTTAATCTGCTATTTTTCAAGCTTTTAACGTGTCAATTATCTTGAGTTTGTTTTGATGTGAACTATATTGAACATATAAAACAAGGGGATAGGGATAACATGAGTTATTTTGTTGGGGTTGCGAGTGTTAGTCAGTTAAAAATAGAATATCGGCGATTGGCGGCAAAATATCACCCAGATAGAGGAGGTGACTCTCGCCAGATGCAGGAGATCAACGCCTATTACGAGCATGTCCGTGCAAAACTAAAGAAAAAAGAGCGGACTGAAAAAGTTAGAGAGAGAGCACCCAAAACATCAGAACATCCTGGAAAATCAGGCCACGCTCAAAAGAACTCCCATCAAAGTACAACCCCAGGGTCGTTAGACTTTCTGGATGTTCGTGTCGGTGATACCGTTTTTGTCAATGGTACTGAAGGTGAGGTGACCGAAGTGAGTGACCTTACTTTTCGTGTTGTGGCAAAAGGGCGAACCCGCCAGGCGATCTTTAACAAGCGTGGAGGGAAGGGGAAATACAACAAACGCCTGCACGCCTCCTATGATAATCGCCATAGAAAGCGCGGGTTCAGTGCTGTTGCATAGTACTGTTTTATAGCGTTTTAGCCGATAAAGGTTACGGCTTCTGATAATGCAGCACGATCTGTTTTTGCGCTGTTAACTTCTGCATCTTCATCAGCAGAGCCAAACGACATACCAAATAAAATACCGCTACCTTCTGGTAAGTTAAACAATGCTTTTGCCGGTTCTGGGAATTGCCCCAAAGATCCTTGAAAACAACTCGCATAACCTTTGTCGGTTAATAACAGCGCAAGTGTTTGTGCGTAAATTCCTAGGTCAACAGCCCCCATAATACCGAGCGGTTTATTCATTGTGAAGAATGCGACATGGGGGGCGTCGAAAAAAGCCCAGTTTTTTAACATCGCCATTTGGCGTGCAGGTTTGTTATCCCGCTCGATACCCAAAGCAGAATACAACGTATTCGCTGAGCCATATTGACGCTCTTTATGAATACCGTCATAACGTATCACCCAATCAAAGTCCGGTTTTGGCGGCTGTCCTTTCATGACTTCTTGAATGAGAGCATTTTTCAATGCATCTTTTTTCTCACCGGATACTATAAACACTTGCCAGGGCTGAACATTGCAGTTTGATGGGGCTAATTGCGCGTCGTTAAAAATAGCGTGAAGCTCTGCTTCAGGAATAGGTGTATTTTTAAAGGCACGAGTGGATACTCGTTTTGAAACCGCTTCAGAAACAGACATTGTTAGCTCCAGGGTGATCTGGTAAGAATGATGAAAATGAATCATTTTCTAGAATGGACTAACTGTTGTATAGGAAGGCCTGATTAAATGCAAATGTCATGAGTTAATCTTGTAACGCCTTGGTAGTGTTTGTCTGGTTGTGTATATAAGTTGTGCTGGAAAGCTGTTTTACCAGAAAAAACCTAAGGCGTAACAGAGAAAAGGTTTTTTCTGGGAATGCGAATAAAACCATCACTAGAGGCAATAACAAGTGCGATAGTGTCGGCAGAAAGAATAGTTCCAGGGTGAAGGCTGTGCGAATGTAGCTCCCATTCTGCTGCAGTAATTAGACAGGTTTGATCATCAATTTCAGAATATACTCCTAAACTACCAAATGCCCTTAATTGCCTGGATATCGTCGCGGTTGAGGCGTTCCAGTGTACTGTTTGATCTTCTCGAGAGAGTTTTGGCCAGTGCGATCCTCCACTCTGAAGGGTTGAATTTTGATAGTATCCGTGAAGATCGGATAATAGTTTATTCAGCAATTCTGGTGCTTTAATAGCAAGTGTTGAGGATAAACTATCAAATGATTCATTGGCACCCAGAGCGATGGGTTCTTGCAGCAAGATATCGCCATCATCAAACTTCGACGTCATTTTGTGTAGCGTAACTCCTGAATATTCGCTTTCTTTCAAAATCAAAGATGGCAGTGGTGTTGGGCCTTTACCGTGAGGGAGCATTGTTGGATGTACGTTAATGGCAAAAGGCAAGGATATTGGAATGGGGATTCGCCACGGGTATTCAGCAGCAAAAAAGCATTCTACACCGTCGCGAACTAACGCCTCCATGTGTGTTTGACTAGGTTTACCAAAGGATAATTCACATGAGTTCCGTTCAGCGAAGGCAATGATCTGATCTGTATGGGGACTGCTTTCGCCAGTAAAAATAAAGGCAAGCTCGTGACTATGATGCTCAAAAATATCAAGGCATGAAGAAAAGGCGTTGTAGCCAAAATACGCTATTTTCATTGCTGCATATTCCTCAGTGATGCTTTGTCTGCAACAAGCGACCAAAACGCGTTAACCAGTGGGTTTTTTAAGTTCTTTTTTAATGTGAAAAGCCCGACATCATAAGGTTCTAACGCGGGTTGAACATTCCATGTTTGAATACGATCGGCCAGTGGGCTGTGATCGAGAACAATTTTTGGTACAACACCTACGCCCAGCCCTAGGCTCACCATGCTCACAATGGCCTCATTTCCCGTGACTTGGGCGTAAATTCGAGGGGTCTCGCCCATCTCTCTAAACCAAGTGTCTGTACGTTGGCGAGCGATTCCCCCTTCAGAAAGTATCATTGGAACGTTGCCCCATTGGGTAGGAGATGTTGGTAGTGTCATCGGAACATCAGGATCGCTTTGCACCGATGGCGCAATAAAAAGTAAGGGTGAAACGGTAATGGGTTTAAAAACCAACCCCCTTGGCAGTGTTCGAGGGTGGGCTGCAATAGTGATATCTTCTTCGCCAGCGAGAATTCGAGCGATAGCGTGTTCGGGGTCGCCTGTGTGCAGTTTAATCTCAATACCAGGGTAGTCTTGACGAAAGCGATTCAACAAATCGAATAAAATGCTATAGCTGGCGGTAACGGAGCAGTACATGCTGACCTTACCGCGCAGCTGATCAGAAGCATTGTCAGCCAGTTCATTACAGACGAGATCCCATTGTGCGGTTGCTTCTTTCGCGTATCGTTGAAAAGTATGCCCTTCGGTTGTCAGGGAGACCGAGCGATTGTCTCGATTAAACAGTAGTACCCCTAATTCATCCTCAAGCTGCCTAATGTTGCGCGATAGTGCAGAAATGCTGATATTACAGGCATCGCTAGCTCGGCCAAAATGGAGGCTGTCTGCTAGGGCAAGAAAGTGTTTGAGGGCACGTGTATTCATGGTGCTAAGCATAGCGTAATTTAATGGGTGTTGCAGTATCTGGTACGTTGCGTTGCATTTATATCAATTTACGAAAGGTGGGGTTTGCTATAAAGTAGCGCAACTAAATTTATATATACCTGTATACATTCAGATACGCATAAATCAACTACACTCGATAGCACTGTAAATAGCGTATAAATAGAACAGTCAAAACGACAACTAATGGAAACTTCATCATGCCAAATAACTACTTTAATACACTGCCTCTACGTGAGCAGCTAGAGCAACTCGCTAAGTGCCGATTCATGGATATTTCTGAATTCCCTGAAGGTGTTGAAGCCCTTAAAGGCAAGAAAATGGTTGTTATTGGTTGTGGTGCTCAGGGTTTGGCTCAGGGTATGAATCTTCGTGATAGTGGTTGTGATGTTTCTTATACATTGCGTCAAGCGGCTATTGACGAGAAGCGTCAATCTTGGAAAAACGCTACGGAAAACGGCTTCACAGTGGGCACTTATGAAGAACTTATTCCTACTGCGGACGTAGTATTAAACCTGACGCCTGATAAGCAACATACATCAGTTGTTAAGGCTATCATGCCGCTAATGAAGCAAGATGCATGTTTGTCATATTCTCACGGTTTTAATATCGTAGAAGAAGGCATGAAAATCCGTGAAGATTTGACGGTAATTATGGTTGCTCCTAAGTG
>CAJXXT010000014.1 GCA_913063495.1 uncultured Gammaproteobacteria bacterium
ATCGTACCGGTTGAAGGTCACGATGCGAATGGCTTTAAGGTTCTTTGTGAAATTGATGAAGTAATTCGTCCACAAACCACAATGGAAACATTGGGTGCCCTTCGTCCAGTATTTGATCCTAAAGGTGGTTCTGTTACTGCCGGAACCTCTTCAGCATTGTCTGATGGCGCTTCTGCCATGTTGATCATGTCTGCAGAGAAAGCTCAAGCGATGGGTCTTAAGCCTCGTGCTAAGATTCGTTCAATGGCTGTTGCTGGTTGTGATGCGGCGATCATGGGTTACGGCCCTGTACCTGCGACACAGAAGGCGCTTAAGCGTGCTGGTTTATCTATCGATGATCTAGATTACATCGAATTAAACGAAGCGTTTGCTGCACAAAGCTTGCCTTGTGTTAAAGACCTTAAGCTTACTGATAAGGTTGAAGAGAAAGTAAACCTTAACGGTGGCGCGATTGCTTTAGGGCACCCTCTGGGTTGTTCTGGCGCTCGTATCACCGGTACGTTGCTTAACATAATGGAAGCAAAAGACGGTACATTGGGTCTGGCGACTATGTGTATTGGTCTTGGTCAAGGTATAGCGACCATTATTGAAAGAGTATAAGTAAGACCTCTATAAACTGTCTGTTTTGATAGTTTAACGACAGAGAAGCCCGGCTTTTTAGCTGGGCTTTTTTGTGCCTAGCTGTTGCAATCTAAACAAACGAAATGTATGAGGAGTCATCAAAGTGTTCTTATTTATACAAAAAACGGTTGTTTTGGTGGGGGGTGGTTGGTGTTTAATCTGCAAAACTGACTAAGTTTTGCTACACTTTATGTGGGCTTTCCTCTGGAAGTAGACAATGAAATTAGCAGGCTTTGACGTAACTGAAATTATCCATTCTGTGGATAATACGGTTGTTGCGCGTGCAATTGCTGAGTCTGGCGCCAGCGTGATTCTTAAATATCAAAACGCACAATACCCTTCTGAAGACTTAAATGCTCGCTGGCAGCATGAATTTACAGTATTGCAATCCATTAAATCACCATGGGTTGTAAAAGAGTTAAGTCTAGAAAAGATTAATAATAACCTCGTGCTTGTTTTAGAAGATTTTTCCCCTTTGAATCTTGCGCAATTTACGCGTTCAAATCGACTAGATTTAACGCAACGATTGCAGCTGGCAATACAGTTGAGCCAGGCGTTGAGTGATATTCATAAACATCAGTTGACTCATAATGATATCTCTCCAAAAAATATTTTGGTGGATATTGATACGTTAAAAATTAAGATTTGTGATTTTGAATTGGCCACACGGTTGTCCTGTGAGCACCCTGGGGATATGAATGAGCATGTGTGGGGTACACTGGATTATATGTCACCGGAGCAGAGCGGCAGAACAAATCTCATTGTGGACTATCGCAGTGATTTTTATGCCTTAGGGGTGACGTTGTATGAGTTATTTGTTGGACGTCGACCTTTTGAATATAACGATCCGATGGCGTTATTGTATGCTCATCTAGCACGAGCCCCTGAACCATTGAATACGGTTGATTTGTCTGTGCCTGCGCAATTATCTGATATCGTTTTACGGCTATTAGCAAAATCCCCTGATGACAGATATCAAAGTAGTTTTGGGTTACAGGCAGATTTAACTCGTTGTTTAAAGGAGTGGCAAATAGAAGGTTTTATTAGCACTTTCGCAACTGGTGAATGCGATAGGCCTGAAGGTTTTCATGTTTCTCATAAACTTTATGGCCGAGAAAAAGAAGTTGCCGATATATTTGCGGCTTATGAACGGGTTTGTTTAGGGCGCTCAGAGCTATTGCTTGTGAGTGGTAGCTCGGGTATTGGTAAGTCTGCATTGGTACATGAATTACATAAGCCTATTTTGTCAAAACGAGCGCTCTTTATTCGAGGCAAGTGTGAACAATTTACCAGCAATCAACCGTATTCAGCACTGATTCAAGCATTTCAACCATTGATGCATCAACTGGTCAGCGAGGGTGAAGAGAAATTACATTATTGGCAATTTATATTACGACGAGCGCTCGCGGACAATGCTGCAGTGATTGTTGATCTCATTCCTGAATTGGAACAAATAATTGGCTCATCACCACCATTGCAATCTTTGCCCTCCATGGAGGCTGAGAACAGATTCCATACGGTATTTAGACATTTTGTTAGTGCGCTTTCTTCGAGTGGCCGCCCGTTAGTGATGTTTTTAGATGATTTGCAGTGGGCTGATATTTCAACACTGAAATTATTAGAGCAACAAATTCAGCCAGAGAAAAGCTCAGCATTACTGATTATCGGCGCCTATAGAGACAACGAGGTGGACAGCAGTCATCCCCTTGGTCGTACATTAAAAGTGGTTAAAGAGGTGCAGGGAGAGGTTCATAACCTCAAATTGTCGAATTTAGATTTAGCTCAGGTGGCTGAGCTTATTAGTGATACGTTGCACTGTGATTGCGATGAGGTTGATTCATTGGCACGCCTTTGTCATGAAAAAACGAAAGGTAATCCCTTTTTTCTGAGTCAGTTTTTGGTGTCGTTGTATGAGGGGGAAGAGGTTACTTATGACTATGATAAAGGCGTTTGGACTTGGGATGTTGGGCAAATTGAGCAACGGAAGATAACGGATAACGTTGTTGAATTTATGGTGGGAAAATTGCGTGAGTTGGATGAGGACACACGGCATCTAATTTCACTGGCAAGTCTTTTGGGAGAGAGTTTTACTCTACGGTTACTTTCCATTGTTTATGAGCAAAGCCCGGCACAAACATCTCGATCGTTGTGGCCTCTTTTACAACAAGGTTTGGTTTTGCCATTAAATGAGAACTACAAATTCAGCGACGCTCCTGATCGGCTGATTTTGACACAGTATCGTTTTTTACATGACAGAGTACAGCAAGCCGCACATACGCTAATAAGTCATGAAGAGCGTCCTGTCGTAACGTTAAAAACGGGGCGATTATTGTTAGCCAGTATGGAAAAGATGCCGCAAGTAATCCAGGAAAAATACCTGTTCACTATTCTTGGGCTTATTAATGATTCTTATCATTTGATTACCGACCCGATCGAAAAAACACAATTACTCACATTAAACATTCGTGGAGGGATTAAAGCAAAAAATGCGTCTGCTTTTTCCGTAGCGATTACTTTTTTGGGTGTGGCAAAAGCGCTGTTACCAGAAAATGTATGGAAGGACGATCCTGATCAGGCATTGCTTGTATATCGAACGTTGGCCGAATCATCTTATTTGGCGGGGGAGTTCGAGGCAGCAGACGCGTTATACCCAGTTGCTATTCGTTCTACGGATAATGTATTGGCGAAAGTCAGCTTAATGCTGATACAAACTACCCAATATCAACAACAAGCACGTTTTACCGAGGCGTTACCTGTTTTGGTGGAGGGGTTGGCATTATTGGGTTTTGATTTTCCTCTTTCAGACGATCAAGCAGAGGCATTGCTTCCAGAGCTTTTTTCGATGACCTTGCAAGCACTTAATTCCCAATCAGAGCGGTCTATATTAAGTGCGGGTGAGATGACGCAGCCACATTGTTTGCTGGCAATGGAATTGCACAATGTGTTAACAGTTGTACTTTATCAATTGCGATGGTTTAGCGCTTACGGTGTTAACTCCTGTCAAATGTTGAAATTATCGTTTGAGTATGGTCATTGTGATCTTACCCCGTTAGCTTATCTTTCCAGTGCTTGGGCCATGTCGATGATGGGGGAACCCTATTCCCGTTGTTATGATATTGGTAAATTATCATTAACGCTTGCTGATCAACGGGAAAATCGGTACCACCGGGTGCTTATATACCAGGGTTTTTCTGCATTTTTTCAGCACTGGGGAGAGCCGCTTAAAAATACCTTGCCACTGTTAGAAAAAGCCGTTCGATGGGGGCAGGAAGGGCTTAATTTTACCTCAGCTGGCCATGCTGTTTTACTCGGTGGTGTTAACAAAATTATTTGTGGTGTGAACTTAAGGGAGTTAGAACTTGAAGTCTCTCATGGGTTGGCTTTTTTACGTCGTTCCCATCAAGCAGCAACGGCGAATTTTGTAAAACTTTCCACGCTTCAGCCTTCGTTAGCGTTGCAGGGAAAAACAAATCATTCAATGTCTTTTGATACAGAAGAAATGGATGTGACCGCTTTTTTTGATGGGGACTATACAACACCCTCAATGGAATTGGCGTTGTTTAGTCAGGCAATGATGCGCCATGCTTTTATTATGAAGGCAAGAGCAGAGCAACAACGATTCATTAAAAATCTACCGATTATAGAGGCTTGCCTTCCTCATAGTCCTTCTTTGTCAGAGAGTATGTTTTTTACGACGCTAATTTTAATTGAGTCCATAGCGTTGGCTGACTCTGTTATTGCCGGTTCTGTTATTACCGATTCTGTTTATCGCGATCCAGGTCATACTAAGTGCGGAGATAAAAAAAATGATAAGGATGATGTTAAAGAGAGGCTGGCTCTAGTCAAAGAATATGCCTGCCGTTTCAAACAATGGTCAGATGACTGTCCACAAAATTATCGTCATAAATATTTAATGATTGATGCAGGCATTGCCTTTTTGGAAGGTGATGATTCAAGAACGATTAAGTGTTACGCAGAAGCAATTGAGGAGGCGAAAGAAGCAGGGTTTATGCAATGTGAGGCCATTGCTAATGAACTATATGCACAATATTGGTTGCAAAAAGGTCAGAAACAAATAGCGGTCCATCTGATACGTGAAGCGTATTATCTTTATCAATGTTGGGGAGCAAAAGTTAAATGTGATTTGCTGGAAAGTCATTGGCCTTACGTATCTTTTGCTTTGGAAGAGCGTATACAGGTTTTTGGTAGCCCTCTGAAAACAGCGACCACGAGGACTCACCGAGCTGATGTACTTGATTTGCATTCGCTGTTGAAAGCAAACCAGTTACTGTCAGAAGAATTGGGCTTGGAATCGTTGCTTCGCCGAATGATGGAGGTGTTGCTGGAGAATGCAGGTGCTGAAAAGTGCGGCATTATTTTACTGGATGAGGGGCAATTAATCGTAGAGATGGTAGGTCAGTTTGATAATAACTCGCAAGAGTTGGATTGCCAAAGGTATGGGAAAACATTGCAATCGGTTTGTAATGGCGATGCTCCTTTATTGCCTGATGCCTTGATTCACCATGTACATAAAACGCTGAGTACATTGGTGTTGAACAGTCCTGTTAGTGACGCTTATTTTTCTTATAACGCCTATTTTCAACAATGTGATCCGAAGTCCGTAATGTGCCTTCCAATACTGTATCAGGGCAACCTGATTGCGGTGATATATTTGGAAAACAATTTGATGGAAGGGGCCTTTACCTCTCGTCACAAAGAAACCTTAACCTTGCTCAGTACTCAGCTGGCCATTTCACTCATCAACGCAATGTTGTATGACAAAATGGAGATGAAAGTTGCGTTACGCACAGAAGAATTACGTCAGATGGCGATGAAGGATGGTTTAACCAATATCGCAAACCGACGTTCTTTTGATGAGCGGTTAGAGAGTGAGTGGCGGCGCAGTCTGAGAAATGGCAAGCCGCTGTCATTATTGATGATAGATATTGATTTTTTTAAACAATATAACGATGGTTATGGACATTTGGTTGGGGATGAGTGTATTAAAACCGTAGCGCGTACACTCGGCTTATCAGCACCTCGTGCAATGGATTTTGTTGCACGTTATGGTGGGGAAGAGTTTTGTGTGTTGCTGTCGGAGTCGGATAAGGAGATGGCCTTGTTAGTGGCGCTAACCTGTCTTAATGCAATTCGTGATTTAGCCCTACCTCATAAGCAATCCAGTATAGAAAATTACGTGACTATTAGTATTGGTGTGAGCACCTTGGTTGCAGACCCCAATATGACCCCTTGTGTGCTGATAGGTAATGCAGATGAAGCGCTTTATCGTGCAAAAAACAAGGGGCGCAACTGTGTGATAGTGTCTGAGGGCTGAGGGCTGAGGACTGGTGCGAGAAAATAATTGAAGCATCCATGCTTCGAAATGGAGATCCTTCAGATTGTTTATATCGCTTTTTATATACTGATGCTGTTTGGGATGAGTGACGGAAGCTGGAAAGGGTAGGGCATTGGTCTTTGCAGGTTCTTCTTACGTATATCTCTTTCGATGATTGATAGGTTGCCGTGTAACTCAGCGACAACATCATGAACACGAGCATCTTTAAAATACGGCGCTCTAGGGTTGTTACTGTAGTGTCCAAAAGTGTCGTATTGCACACCACTCAAAAGGTATTCGAATGAGAAGGTATAAATAGAAACATCCAGTGGCGGATACCAGGCTATACAATCATCTTTTGTTTCCAAAGTCGTGCTCTTGCTCGGGGGTGCTTTGTAAATCGTACCTGCAACACTGGGCATATAGGACATCAATGGATACTGCGCATAGTTAACGGATGCATGTTGTGGCCCCGCGATGTAAATGATTTGAGCCACAATTTGAATTAAATAATCTACTGAACCTATTTGTGCAGGTTGCTTGGGATTATCGGTTTCTTTTAGCCCATGCAAACCCTTGAATCCGGCGTACAGAGGGGAAATCATTTCATTGATCCAACCCTGCAATTCTTGATCGTTAATGACATCATCGTCGGTTTTATAATAGGTTTTAACATAACCTGTAACATATTCTTGAATAGCAGTCCAAAGCTGCAAGGTGTCGTCACGAAATGGAAAATCGGGTAGTTTGTCAAGCCCTCTTAACTGAAATACATTGCTCGGATTGTTATCGTCCCAACGCCATGCTTTGTGGGCTGCTGCAATCAGTTCCAACGTTGACTCAATGGCAGGCCCGACGTTTGTTGCCACAACACCACCGGGTATGATCAAACTATGAATGGCATCGTCGTTGATATTAATGGTGAAGCGAAAATGTGGAATCAGCAATTTGAGTAATGGATGGTGCTCTGATAACTGGCGGTGTGAGGCAACCACGATAGGTTCAATGATTAAATGGCAGTCCCCAAGGTGTGCCACAGACTCATGTTGGATAGCACAAGAAACGTTAACGAAGTACTTCGCAATACTCCATTTTAAGCCGTTAGGATCATTGGCATTTGCACAGTCGTTGGGAGTGAAGATCGGTGTTTTTTCTGCATCGAAGGTTTGCTCTAATTGTATGGCTATGGGTTGTAATACGCCATCTCCAGGTGGATAACCTTCCGGTGGGTTCGGATTCCAATAAAACAATGCGATAGGGGCTCCGAGGTAGCGCTGCTCGCCATGTACTTTGTTGGCTTTTGAGTTTTCCAAGGCTGAATAATCAACCGCGTAAAGCCGTTTTTGTCGTGCCGCTTCATCTAAGGTGATGATCGAGTCGCCCGTGACTTGTTGCAATACTTCATTGGTGACAGGAAACTTTTTTAGTAAGTTTTCCAGTTTAATCGCGTGCGAGTTGTCTTCTGGGTCGAGCTGAATACCCCGTAAATTGGTGGTGTTAAACCCGGCAATTTGTAAGTAGCCAAAAAACCAGTCTTGTTCGCAGGGTTTGCTGTCTTTTTGCATCCATGGTTTGGTTTCCATGGTTAACATTAGAGGTTTCGGTATCGTATCAAAAAGTGCATCGTAATCTTCAATACTTTTGGCTTGCAAATAGTCGCGACCATGGTCAGTACTGAGCATGTCATTCATGCTGGATTTTAAAAATGCCGTAGGCCCATTTTTGATGAACTCGTCAAAAACATCTTTAAGTCCAGTGGCCATTTTTTCAATATCTTTGGGGATATTGACCATATGTTTAATGGCGTCGGGTACTTTAGCGAGGTCGCCAATAAATTCTTCCAAATTGGCAATGTCTTTTTTGACATCCCAAACGCTGAACTCTTCCTTTAAATTCTGGTAAGCGGTTTCAATATCTTTAAAGGTATCGGCGGATATGTCATCTTGCAGTTCTTTTTCTAGCAACTTCACTAACACATTCTTAAAGTTGTCGGCCATGGGCAGAAACGTTTCAAGTACTCTTAGTTCATAATCCGGTGTGAACCCTTCGCCTTTCGGTAAATCTGCTGAAAGTGGTACGGGTTCTACATAGGAAAACATATAATTGTAAGCGGTACGTGCTAACGAGAGTCCGAATTCACGTTGATCCTGTTCTTCTGCGCTGTCTTGTTGGGGTAGGGTAGGCAATTTGTTTGCTGTGTTGTCGACTGACATTGTTTTATCCTTTAACAAGTTTTTTCAGTAGTAGTATTGTTCAGTGGTGGTATCGAAATGCCAGTGCGATTTCCCGACCTTTTGGAATAATGTTCGCAAAGGCTGCCCCGGGTGCGAGGGGTATCACTGAAGTAAAGACCAAATATTCCTTATCAAACAGATTATTTATTATTAAACTTAGCTGCCATTGTTCATCGGTTGGACTAAGGTCAAATCGGTAATCCACAATCTCATAGGCGGACTGTTGAGTTTGGGGTTCGTTGTCGGATGCGGTGGTATGTTTGCCTTTATAACGCCAGCTCAATAAATGCTGCATTTTTAAACTGTCTGTTATTGGGCTTTCGTATTCAAACGCGATAACACCTTCTGCTTTAGGGACAAAAGGTGTTTCATCCCCCGATGCGTCACATAATGTTTTTCCCGTGTTTAACCGGTCTGTTGTGTGGCAAGTGGAGGAACTAAAGTCATTGTAGGTGAAGTCTAAATATTCAAATAGTACCAATGTTCGGAATTGTTTGATGGGTTGCCAGATAATTTGTGTGTCTAGACCTTTAGAAGTGGAACTCGCTGCATTACCCACGGTGAAACCGATGCCACCATCAAAAACAGAAACTTGTAAATCATCATACTTGCCATAAAATAATGCCATATTTAACTGAAATTTCTGCCAATTCTTTTTAAAACCCATTTCAAATACACGTGCTTCTTCGTCATCGTAAACAACATCATTTCGATTATCTTTTTCATATAAAAAATCGAAACCGCCAGCTTTGCTACCATTTGACCAAGATAGGTAGGACATGAGGTTTACATCCCACTGGTAACTGAGAGCGGCTTGAAACATCGAGTGGTGTTCTTTGCGTTGTAGGTCATCAAACTCATGATAAACCCCACGTCCAGCGGATACGATGGCATAACCTGCCGTATAATCTGGTACTAACACGGGTGTAGAGACACTGTACCCCGTTGGGTCGCTAAGATAGTCGGCATCTTGCAATAATGTGGGGTCTGATAGATAACGTATGTCAACCAAGTCACCACTACCATTTTGGTGATTGATATCGGCGGCACGCACCGCTTGAAGCCCTTCTTTTTTGATGGTGAGGTAACGATACCCCAAAGAGCCTGTTAACTGGTTAGTTAATGGAATATTCACATTACCGAAGGCAGCCCATTGAGCGGTATCCTGTTCAAGAAGGATATGACGGGAGAAGGGAGAAATTAACCTTTCAGCATCACTTGGAGAAAGGGAGAATGCTGCTGCTACTAATAACGGTGTATTAAAATCGGCAAAGTAATCATTATCAAACGTATCTTTTTGATAATATATCCCCGCTAAGTATTGAAGACCGGATTCTACCTCTCCTGTAATACGTATCTCCTGTGAAAACTGGCGATAATTTTCGTTTTGATACGTGTTGATTAATGTTGCTGGGGAAATATCCACATCCATGGATTGCTCAAATCGGTAATGACTGTACCCGGTGAGCGAGGTTAACGTTATGCTATCAAATTCATACTCCGCATTGATTAGCGCTTCATCGGTATCGAGCTGCCAAAAAGTTTTTTGATATTTGAAAGGGGCGGCGTTGCCGACATCCAAAATACTGTCATTAACTCCAGTAAATGTGGAACCTGGAAATGGATTACCAGAACCGTCGACATGTTTGTAAATATCAAATGCATTGCCCTGTAGGTCAAACACTCCTTGTTCATATCGTGCATCGATAGTAAGCCTATCGGATGCGAGCCATAAACCACTGATTCTAAAAGCTTCGTCTTTTGAGGTAGGTTCCTTTTTTCCAGAAAATAGATTTTCTGAGATACCTTCTTGTTGGTCCCGCCATTTACCTGCAACACGAAATGCGATGGTATCGGAAAGTGGAATATTTATTCCAAGGTTAATTAAGTCTTCATCGTACTCAAATTCATGTTGATAGCTGATATCAACGCTGGGGGGAGCATCTGGGTCAATGTAGGGTTTTACCGTAGTCATGCTAATGGCTCCACCGATAGAGCTGTTACCATACAATGCTACTTGTGGGCCATGTAATACCTCGATTCGTTCCATATCAAACAACCCTGCATGTTGCTGATTCATTCTGCCTCGATAAATACCATCAACGTAGGTACCAACGGCTTGTTCAAATGCATTGTTATCTCCTGAAGTTACGCCGCGCAGTATGAGACGGCTGGTAAGAGGTAAGACTTGTTGTTGCAGCCCTGGTACATATAGACTGAGATCCTGTAAGTCATCGATCACCAAGTCTTGTATTTGATCTTTGCCTATTACGGATACACTGATGGGGACTTCCTGCAGTTTTTCGACCTTTTTTCTGGCGGTTACTACAACTTCATCGATGGGATTGTTTTTAGGATCAGTGGTGATATTGCGGCCTTCACTCGCATGGGCGTTGATTGATATAAAACACATTATGGTCAATAAATAGGCAGCGAATGAGCGTATAAATGCCATGGTATTATTCATTTTTTTGATACCGTTAATGCGTCTTCTTTGTGGTGGCACGAAGGGGTAGGTACGAAGGGGTAGGTAGTCGGTTTTTCCGGAGGTTAGCCCAATCCCGTTCTCTTTTACAGGTCATAAGCCCTACTGAAAGTGTAGCTACCTTCTGATGAGAATCCATTGCTTGGTTATCTGAAACCGGGTTCCAAACGAGGTATAGGAAAACTGGGTTCCTTGTATGAGTTATTAGTACTAGGGGTCACTCGAAATAGTGTTACGTATTGCTCTAATTACATTAGGTTTGTGTCGAGCTGGCGGGGCGTTATAATGCAACACTTTTAGGTGATGAGAGGTCGTTGTGGTTGATAGAGGGGCTTTAGTTATGGGAATAGATGTCGTTGTGATAGGTGCGGGTGCCGCAGGGCTAATGTGTGCAGCAATAGCAGGCAAGAGGGGGCGACGTGTACTGGTGCTGGATCATGCCAATAAGGTCGGTAAAAAAATCCTTATGTCTGGTGGTGGGCGTTGCAATTTTACCAATACCGTGACAGATCCGGACGACTTTGTTTCTGAAAATGCACATTTTTGTAAATCAGCGTTAAGCCGCTATACCCCGTGGGATTTTATTGATTTGGTCGAAAGACACGGAATTGCTTATCATGAGAAAAAACTGGGCCAGTTATTTTGTGATAATTCCTCAAAAGATATTCTTGGGATGTTATTAACAGAGTGCGAGCGTGTTGATGTTGAGATCAAAACACATTGTAAAATCACATCGATAACCAAAAGTCTCACCGATCCTGATGCGCCTTTTGTTATCAATAGCTCATCGGGTGTAATCGAGGTGAAAAAGGTTGTGATAGCAACGGGAGGTTTATCGATTCCAACGATGGGGGCGACAGGGTTTGGTTATCAAATCGCCGAGCAGTTTGGCCATGAAATCGTTGCGACAGAAGCAGCCTTAGTACCCTTTACCTTGAGCAAGGAACAGCTACAGGCATTTGATGGCTTGTCTGGTGTGAGTGCGAATGTTGTTGTTTCTTGTGAGAATCAGAGCTTTCGAGAGGCTATGTTATTTACTCATCGAGGCTTCAGTGGCCCCGCGATGTTGCAAATTTCTACCTATTGGAAACCAGGAAAAAATATCACTATTAATTGGTTGCCAGATATAGATGCGTTAGTGTATTTGCAGGAGCAGCAGGAAGCCAAGCCGAACACTGAACTTAAAACAATACTTTCTGAACACTTATCGAAGCGCTTAGTGTTGAGTTTGATGGGGGGCGGTATTGAAAATAAATCAATGCGGCAATACACAATTCAACAAATCGAGGCGATTGCTCAGAAACTATCTTGTTGGGAAATTATGCCCGCTGGAACGGAAGGTTATCGCACAGCAGAAGTAACCATTGGTGGTGTTAGCACGAATAAAATATCGTCCAAAACATTTGAAAGTCAAAATGTATCGGGGTTGTTTTTTATTGGTGAGGTTGTGGATGTTACTGGCCACCTCGGAGGGTTTAATTTTCAATGGGCATGGGCCTCCGGGGTGGCTGCTGGTCAGGTTGTTTAAAAAATGTTACACATAACGTGCATCCCATACTTTTGAGAGAAGTATAGGGGCACGGTAACGTAAAGGTCATAAGTGACGACAGTTCAGTTTAGTTCAGTTTAATGCACTCACAGGTACTATCGGCAAAACAACACTCGATGGGTGCTCAGAGCTATTGTGAATCATCGTAACTCCATTTATCGCGTTGTCTTGTTGGACGTAATTCATAACCCCTTGCGCTTGATTGCTTGGGCTAATAGAAACACGTAACCGATGACCTTTTCGAATGATTGCACTTGTTGGGAAGATCTCGATTTGCATTTTTATCACTTCACCGGGGTTAATTGGAGATACCGTTTCCTCAGTCAAATAATGGTAGGGCTGTATCATTTGGCCATCAAGGTAACGTGAACGTTCAATATCTACGGCTCGTGATGTTGCCGCTAACAATCCGTTAGTAAGAGGGAGGACGGTTTCACCGTCAGGAGTAACTTCATCGATGCGTATAGAAAGTACAGCTTCGTTCGCTGTGCTTTCCATCCAAATGTCGGCTTGAATTGGCCCATTAATGTAATAATCCTCTGGCATTAATGCGGTCTCATAATTAAGAGCATTTAACTCAAGGTCTTTGTTATCAAATAGGCATTCGTCAGGAAATAAAGCCAAGCCTGCACCGCCCAATGTCCATTGTCGGTAACTAATCGAGCATTCGGTTCCGTCTTGAGGTAATACTGTAAATGAAAGAAATTGGCCGCCTTTTGATTTTCCTATTTCGATACTGGCAAACTCAGGCGTTTGCATCATATGAGACTCTTCTATCGTTATAGGGGGCTGTTGAGATAAGGACATATCTCCGTGTAAATACCATCGTTCAGGTGCTGCTAATGGGTGAGGCCATGCCGTTGTAGTAGAAAAACTATCTGATCCTTCCGGTTTGTGATTTTTAACGAACTGCGTGACGAGAGGGATATCTTCTGTATGGGAATCGATACCTTTTACGTGTTTATCAAACCACTGCAGTAATAGACTCATTAGCGGTGCGAGTGAGTCGTTACCGTTGGATGCTTGAAGGATGTTCATCATATGGTCACTATCATAAATCGCGAGTCTAGAATCTACATTTTGTTGCAATGCTTCATATAATAAAGGTGCATCTCGTTGAAATATATCGTGTAGTGCACCAGTGATAAATGTAGGAGCTGTGATGGTATTAATATTTTCAATGGGTGATCGTGATCGCCAGAAATCACCGTCATAGCGAATATAAGATTCGCCATTTAATGCATCATCAACAAGCGGCAGGTAATAACTATCGACATGATCAATGTGTTCTAATGTGGATTGGTCAATCTGATGGGCATGTTGGGGATGAAGGATTTTTGCGAGAATATTTTGAGTACCGAGCATCTGTGTCAGAGTCATCCACGTTTTCATGAAAACACCATTGATTAACCCGCCTGTTCCAACAATGCCTCGTTGCGCGTCACCCAATGGTACAACAGCAAAAACAGCCTTTACGGCGTCAGGTCGTTGCTGCGCAGAAAGAAGCGCTGTGATCGCCATATAAGAGGCCCCGGAGGTAGCAATGTCTCCATTTGACCACGGTTGTTGAAGTATCCAATCGATAGTATCGCCATAGCCATTTTGTTCCTCTTGGCCGATTAACTCCCAACCGCCTTCTGAAATGCCAGTGCCCAATACATCGACGGTTACCATCGCATAACCACGTTTAATGAAGTAAGGGTCGGCTCCGCCGACTAACGTCCCCTGTCCGAGAATGGATACGGGTGACATTAAACTCATATTGTAACCCGTTTGAACCAGTATGGCGGGGAATGATTCGTTGGGGACGTTGCCTTGATCCGTTGCAGGCAGTGATACGGATACCGCAATTTTTTTACCGTTACTAGCGACAAAATATTCGACGGGGAGAGTCACTGTTCGAGGGTAATCTTCTTCTCGTGTGTAAATTATTTTTTCAGTGTTTTGACTGTCATCTATGTTGTCGTCCGTACTGTCGTCCGTATTGTCATCCGGGGATTCATCGGTATCATTTTCTTCACTCTCGGTGGGTGTTTGTGCTTTATCTGTTTGTCCGGCGCTTTCCCCTTGGGATGATTTTCCAGAGCAGGCCATTAACGTAGAGATAAGGATGATAGCCAAAATGCTTTTAACGATTTGAATTGCTGAGATTTTTATTAGAAAAAACATAGCTATCTCCGTTTTATTATTATGTCCAATAACGTATGAAATAATATGGAAGAATATAAATAGCTTATGAATTTACTAATCACAATACGTCGAATTTAGAACACGTTTCTCATATTTGGGATTTGTTTTTTGGGCTGTTTGGCATGATTTTTTTTCAATCGTTATAAAGGGAATAATGATGGGGATAATTATGCCAAATGGCATTTGTGAAATATTCCCAAAGAAATAGAGGTGAGGAAAAATAAAGCTAAATGATTTTTGACCTAATCTTTTTGCCTGGTTGTTTTATAAAAAAATATATGACTATTATGGGTTTCTAATACGTTTGCGGAAGTTTCAGGGAGGCAGTGTGAAGGTATCACTCGATGAGATGGCGACATTTGTAGAGGTAGTCGATAGCGGCAGTCAATCAATAGCATCCAAAAAAACCGGAGTTCCATTGTCAACGGTAAGCAGGAGGATTGCTGATCTTGAAAGACGGTTACGGGTACAGCTTATACAGCGTTCTTCTCATCAACAAAATACAACAGATGCTGGCTCGGTGTATTATGACTACTGTAGTCGCATGTTGCATGAGGCCAAGGCGGCCGAAATTGCCATGCAAAGCATTCAGAAAGAACCGTTTGGTGTGCTTAGAGTGTTAAGCCTAATTCCTATTGATAATCCATTTCTATCAAAGATGCTTGATAGTTTTTTGTGTGAATATACTGAAGTCACTATTGAATATTTTACGGTAACAACACAGCTTGATTTGTCTGATCAGCGTTTTGATTGTGTTTTTATGATGGGGGAAATTGCTGACTCTACTCTTATTGCCCGTGAGCTTGGTTGTTTTAAAGCGATCTATTGCGCAAGTCCTGAGTATATAAATCGGTACGGAATGCCGAGTAGCCGTTCGGATCTTTCTGAGCATTATTTTGCAAAATCCGAAACTCCTGAATGGATAGATTTTCAAGAGACCTCTTTTAAGAAAAGCATAAGTAGTCGTATTCTAACAAATGATTTTTTCTCGTTGCGGCGGCTGGCACTTGATGGCGTGTGTATCGCTCAAATACCCGATATTCAAATCTATCAATATTTGGAAAAAGGCACGCTCGTAGAAGTATTACCTCAACAATCAATAGAGGTACCTATCTATTTGGCTTTTTCTAAGAAAAAACAATTTACAACAAAAGTGCGAGCGTTTATAGATCACGCCGTGTCTTATACCCGTGAATGTGCGCCTTGGGTGTTAAAGTAGCATTATTCAATGCATAACCTAGGCTCTGGCACCTTGGTAGTATATCGGCCTATAATGAAGGTGGGTAGAGATTAAGTGGTTGATTTTTGGGGGTAAGATGAATACGGAAAAGGTAGTTTTTGCATTTTTCATTGTGTTGGCACTAACGTTGAATTTTGGTTTTTTTCTGGGAGAAATGACAAATCCTGAGCATCATAACGTATATGAGCTCTTTTTTGCGACGGCGGTAAGCCTTATCGCTACAGTGATGAAGTTTGGTGATAGAACCCATATGGGGGCAATACTGTTGGCAACGAGTCTGGTGGCAGACTTACAGCTAATCATTGCTGCTGTCATTTGGGGGTGGGCTGTTCATGTTTCTGATGTCGGTATGGATGGCGCGGCTATTGCGAGTATCGTGTCTTTATCCGGTGGAGCCCTGTTGGCAAACTTATTGTCAGCGGTATTATTGTCAATTGAAACGGTGATGATTCGGCGTTAGTTATGAACTATGTAGCCTTTTTAATACTCAGGCGCTTACGGGCACCTTTGATCGCGCTGATTGTTATTTATTCCGTGTTGATACTTGGTTATGTCCTGATTCCAGGAGAGGATGCTGACGGTAACGAATACCGTATGAGCTTTTTTCATGCATTTTATTTTGTTAGCTTTATGGGGTCTACGATTGGCTTTGGTGAATTACCTTATGCTTTCACCGCATCGCAACGGTTCTGGACTATTATTGCGATATATTCTTCGGTCATTGCATGGATTTATAGCATTGGAGCGGTTGTTGCGATCTTACGTGATGAGAGTTTTTTACGTTTATTACAGCGAGGGCGTTTTCGATATCGCGTAACATCTGAGAAGGAACCCTTTTATATTGTTTGTGGTTATGGATTGACTGGTAGTAGTGTTGTTGAAAAAATGACCAAAAGGGGCATGCGTTGCGTGGTAATCGATATGGATCACGCACGAATAGAGGCCCTGGAGCTAGACAGCCTACCGTTTGATGTTCCTAACTTGTGTGCAGATGCTTCAGACCCCGATATATTAAATGATGCAGGTATCGAGCATAAAAAATGTATCGGTGTTGTGTGTTTAACGAACGATGATCATGCCAATTTGTCCATAGCAATCACTAGCAAACTGTTAAAGCCCAAAAGAATGGTCGTTAGCCGTGTTGCAACACAGGATTATGCGAAAAATTTAGCTTCATTTGGTACAGATCATATTTTGGATCCCTTTGAGATTTTTGCAGACTACCTAAACGGAGCAATACATCAGCCATATCAACACTTGATTTATGACTGGCTGATCAGCCCTGAACATAAAGCTGTGTCTTCTGCATACACAAAAAAACAAGGGATGTGGGTGATTTGTGGATATGGCCGATTTGGTAAAGCGCTAAAAAAACGCTTTGATCAACAAGATATGTCGACAGTTATAATTGAGCCAAAACCAGAGCTAAGAGGGCTGGAAACAACTGTAAACGTTGTAAAAGGTTTGGGGACAGAAGCGGATACGTTGCTGGAGGCCCATATTACCAAAGCTGTAGGGGTTATTGCTGGAACGGCTGATGATGCCAACAATTTGTCAATTGTAATGACGGCAAAGGAGTTGAATCCAGATTTAATTATGGTTGCGCGTCAGAATCACCGTTTAAACCGAAGTGTTTTTGGGGCTGCGGGCATTGATATGTTGATGGATCCTAGCAAGATTATTTCAAACCACATTCTTGCATTGCTGAAGACACCACTGTTGATTGAGTTTTTAGATCGGTTAGCCGTAGAAAAAGAGGAATGGAGCAAGGAGTTAATCGAATGTCTGGAGGCACTGGTAGGTAAAAATGAACTTGATAGTTGGTCTTTGGATCTTGATAAAGAGTCAGCCCCTGCCGTTTATGAAGAGTTACGGCAGGGGAAGGAGATTACTTTACAAGACTTGATGAAACATCCTCATGAGCGAAGAAAATCGTTAGATTGTATGCCGTTATTACTGAAGCGAGATAACACCCTGATGATGACACCTGCAGGGGAAATGTCATTACGAATAGGTGATGAAGTGTTGATGTGTGGGTTATCACGGGCCGCCTCATGGATGTTATGGTTGGTGGCGAATGAAAATGCATTAAGGTATGTAGTATCGGGGGAAGAGGGCGGGGGTTATGTGTGGAAGCACTGGGTTCGTCAATATTTGGGCAAATAGCGGTGAATGGATCGGAGAATAGTAATGAATAAATTACCAACAATTATGGCAATAATGAGCCCTTTTCCTCACTCCATCGAGGGCAGTCAGTCATTGTCACAGGCTGATGTCATGATGCGAGAAAACAATGTACACCATTTACCGGTTACTGAGGCTGGGCAACTTACAGGCGTGGTGTCGATGGAAGATCTAAAAATAGGTTCTTCGGTATTTGTGCCTGCTGGAGCTTCGAGTGATTTGATGGTGAAAGATGTGTGTTCATCTAAAATATACCTTACTGACATTCATGACCCTCTTGAGGCTGTGCTTAGGGTAATGTCAGATAAGCATGTTGGTTCTGCCATTGTGATGAAAAACGACAAATTGGCAGGAATATTAACCCACTCTGATATTTGTCGTAGTTATGCAGACTTGTTGGCTAAGTTGCACCCTACGAGTAGCGGTGATGATGCAGCATAGGGCGTAAAAATACGTTATTCTTGGGTGATTGCGAGAAACTGACCTAAACTGACAAGATGGAAAAAGTAACGTGTAATCAAGTAATTGCTACCCCATTAAGGTGCTGGCAATGGAGCTAAGTCGCAGCTTGCTGGAGCAAATTGTTAATGTATCGGTCGATGGGGTGATTGTTCTTGATCCCGTTGCAGAGACCGTTGTGCTGGTGAATCAGGCTGCTCGATCTTTAGTGTGTTATGGCTTTTCTAATGAGGCTTCTGTGCCTTGGGTTAAGCTATCTGATTCACTTCAGTCATTCTTGCGTGAATGTTGTAATGGAGATTTGGGCGAATCTTTTCATATTAAAACCACAGAGTTTTTGAGTGAACATGAAGAGCTAGATCCTGATGGCTCAGAGAGGCTTGTTGAGGCTAGAACACATCAGCTCTGTGCGGTCGAGAAAACGTATGTTGCGGTTAGTTTAAGAGTATTAACAGATGCCGTTGTTATTGGTAATCGTTTGGCCCGATTAAATCAAATCTACTCCGTGTTGAGTGAAACGAATAAAGTGGTGGCGAACAGTAAAACACGAACAGATCTGTTCGTTTCTATTTCCAAAATTGCCGTAGAGATTGGTGGTTTTTCTATGGCTTGGATGGGTATCAAGCATGGCGATCAAATTATACCGATGGCATCTACTGGTGATGATGACTATGTTAAAACGATAGCGGTTCGCCTGGATGAAAGCGAGAGATCAAAAGGGCCGATTGGGCTGTCGGTGCAGAATAATCGTGTTTGTTACGTTAATAATATTACTACGGATCCCAGTTTTGCCCCATGGAGAAAGGCGGCATTACAACGTAATTATCATTCAATGGCTGCACTTCCAATTCGTCTAAAGGATGAGGTGGTAGGGTGTTTTAGTTTATATTCAAATATTGAAAACTACTTCGATATACCAACGCTAGAATTGCTGGAGGATATGTGCCAAGACATCAGTGTTGGCCTGCGTCAGATTGATGAAGAAACAAAACGTGTAGAAACTGAAGAGAAGCTGCAGCAGCTTTATCAAGCGATTGAGCACAGTGCATCTGCAGTAACTATAACGGATAAACATGGCATCGTTGAGTATGTTAACCCTCAGTTTACGTCGCTAACAGGGTATCTTCCTGAGGATATTATTGGGCTTACACCTGAAGAAATGGCGAGCCATGAAGTTAACCAAATAAACTATGCAGAGATGCAAAAGCACTTGAATGAAGGTAAGTCCTGGCGTGGAGAGTTGCAAAATAAAACGAAATCTGGAGAGCTTTTGTGGACACTTCAGCACGTCGCCCCTATTCGAGACGATCATGATGAAATAACCCATTTTGTGAGTACCGCCTATGATATTACTGAGCTTCGATCGGCCCAAGATACTATAGAGAAACTTGCGTATTATGATGAATTAACGGGATTACCAAATCGACGTCTTTTTTATGACCGTCTTAACCAAGCATTAAAAAATGCAAAACGGAAAAATGGAAAATTTGCGGTTTGTTATTTGGATTTGGATGGGTTTAAAAATATAAATGACTCTTTAGGTCATGCTAATGGTGATGAATTACTGAAAGCTGTAGCTCAACGTATTCGGGCTCATGTTAGAGGAAAGGATGTCGTTGCACGGTTGGGGGGGGATGAGTTTACCATAATATTAGAAGGGGTTTCAGGCCCCAGTGACGTGTCTACAGTTGCTGAACATATTATTGCCGCATTAGGACAGCCGGTAGATATTGCCGAGACTCAGGTGGTGGTCACAACGAGTATTGGTGTTGCAATTTATCCTGATGATGGTATTGAGATTAATGACTTAACACGTAATGCTGATATGGCGATGTATCACGCCAAAGATAATGGAAGGAATAATTGTCAGTTTTTTGTTGACGAAATGAATCGACGGATTCGAGAGAGGCTTGATCTAGAACAACAATTGCGAAAAGCCATTAAAGACAATGAATTTGTTTTGTATTATCAGCCGCAGATTGATGCGGTTGATGGCTCCGTTGTGGGGGTTGAGGCTCTTATTCGTTGGGAAAAATCCGATGGAACGTTGCTGCCTGCCAGCAGTTTTATGCCACAAGCTGAAGAATCAGGATTGGTTTGTGATATAGGTTCTTGGATGTTAGAGCAGCTTTGTATTGATTGTAAAAAGTTATTGGATGCTACTTATAAATCGTTAAAGGTGAGCATTGATTTGACAGATTTTCAGTTTAGGAATTGCGAATCTATGCTTCAAAGACTATCTATCTCAATTGAGCGAGAAGGTATTTCTTTTAGTAATATTCAATTTGAAATTAATGAAAATATTTTGAGCTCAAACGTAAAAGAAAGTATTGTTCGATTACGCATGTTTAGAAAGAAAGGGATTACTATTGCCATCGATAATTTTGGCATGGGGTATTCTTCTTTGCGTTACCTGCGACGCTTTCCCGTTGATATCGTTAAAATCGATCAGGCGTTTGTAAAGGATGCTGTAGATGATGAAAATGATGCCTCAGTGACCTCTGCGATAATAACGATGGCGCATCAGCTAAACTTAAGGGTGGTGGCGGAAGGTGTTGAAAGTCGCAAACATTTGCAGTTTTTAGAACGGTATTGGTGTGACTATTTTCAGGGGGGCTACTATTGTGATCCGGTGCCTTTGGATGAGTGTATTGAATTTGTGAATCGTTGGATGGAGCAAATCCCCTAGGGTTGACGTTAAGTATAATTAGATTTCTTTGTCACAGGTATTTGAAATAAATTAAATTATTAGCGTTATCTTTTGCAGGCGCTCCTAAGCTGATTATGCCGGTTTCTGGCAGTGCGAATTCTTCCATGTGCACAAAAACTTCATTGTTAGACTCACTGGAGGGGGCATCTTGGCGTGCATTGAGCGTGACAAATGTTCCATTGGTGCTTTTATCTTGTAAAACAGCCTTCCCCCAGCGAGAGATAATAACAGCATGTTGGCGAGATGCTTGCTGGCTATGTATGATGGTATCGCATTGGTTTCCTCTTCCGAGAGAAACGGTAGGGTTAGATTTATTAATGATGTTATTTATGTCATTGTATTTTAACTGTACTGACCACTCATTTTTTGATTCTAAAACCGTTTTTGCTGAGATAAAACAGGTTAACTCTGTATCGTTACCTTTCCATAAAATTTCATGTATATCAATGAGTTGGTCTTTTCCTTTGACCTTCAATGAATCAAGCTTGCGTTGGTTGAAATTATCAGGGTTTATTAAAGATTCATAACAGGAGCCGGTTATAATGATTTGCTCTTGTTTTGCAAGTCCCACCATTCTGGCTGCTACATTGACGGTATCGCCAAAAACATCCCCTTGTTTTAAAATTGTAGGGCCAAAATTGATACCAATCTTTACCTTCAGGTCGCTACTTTTCTCTGTCAGTGTTTCCTGTATCGTACACGCAGCACTGGCGGCTAGATTAGCGTTTGGAAAATAACACAGTATTTCATCACCAATATTTTTTACAATATGGCCTTTATTGTCATTAACAACAGTAATCATTGTGGATAAACAACCGGATATTTGGGATTCCGCGCATACGTCGCCTAATGTGTCATAAAGTTGTGTACTGCCTGCAACGTCGGCAAAGAGTATTGCAAGATTGTTTTGTGTTGAATCATCCATATCTAATGGTTTAGCTCTCTAGCTTGATGAACGCAAGCAAAACAGCGATAACAACGAGGGATAGGCTATCACGCTATAATAGTGATGCGGGTTATTTCATTATCGACTAAGCGCTGTCGTTTTGTGGCGCTGCTTATAACGAGTTAGTCGTCTACTCTTAAATTAGATTCCCCTTGTCTGTGACATGGGTTTATTGTTTTCTAAATGGGACGTACGTAATGCATCATCGGTTGTCTGAGAAAGTTAGTCACTACCTGTCAGATGTTAAAACAGATGAACTTGCAGATTTTTTATCAGCATTGAGCCATGATTATCAGTCGTCAGAGACTACCGACCAGGAAGCTGAAAAACGAATTACTCAATTAGAGGGGATCGAGAAAGAGCTAAAACAAACGGTTTCACTGATTAGCGCAACATTAGAGACTTCCCAAGAAGGTGTTTTGGTGATTGGAGATGACAATCAACCAGTGGTTTCCAATGATAACTTTATCAATATGTGGAATCTAAATCGCGAATGGATTAATAACAGCTCTGGCCGTGACATTTATGAAATTGTTCGAGTGCAACTGAAGCAGCCTTCTCTTTTGTTGGAGCACCTTAGAGAAGTGGATGCCCCTTCGAGTGCGACGTTGAAAGAGTATTTGCTAAAAGACGGCCGGATTATTGAAAGTTACATTTCACATCATGTTGATGCGGGGGTGGTGTGGCGATTTAGAGATATAACGGAGGCTAAAAAACAAGAAGAAATTATTCGCTTTCAAGCACATCATGATGCCTTGACCAATTTGCCTAATCGTACGTTGTTTGGTGATCGCCTTTCTCATGCGTTACGAAAGATATTAAGAACTGACGGTAAGTTATCTGTTTTCTATTTGGATTTGGATGGCTTTAAAACGATTAATGACAGCCTGGGTCATATGGTCGGGGATGAATTGCTAGTGCAGGTTGCTAAGCGGTTATCGGATGTGTTGCGTGATGATGATACGGTAGGCCGGATGGGAGGGGACGAATTTACCGTATTGTTAGAGGATATCGAGGGTCATGCGGATGTAGTTCGCTTGGCTGAACGAGTGATTGATGTTTTTCGTGCTCCTTTTGTATTGGATGGGCAAGAGTTGTATATAACAACCAGTATAGGGGTTTCCGTATATCCCGGTGATGGGCAGACAGAGGAGTTATTGCTACGAAATGCTGACATAGCGATGTATAAAGCAAAGGATCAAGGGAGAAATAATTATCATTTTTTTACATCATCACTTGAACGTCTTGCAAAGCATCGCTTGTCATTGGAAACGATGTTACGAAATGCGGTAAAAAATGAAGAATTTGAATTGTATTATCAGCCTGTGTTGACGCTGGGTGATGGTATTGAAGCGATTTCATTGAATGGTTTTGAAGCGTTGCTACGTTGGGAAACAAAGAGTCAAGGGTTTATTGGCCCTGATACGTTTATTCCTGTGGCAGAGTCTACTGGTATGATTTTGCCGCTTGGTGAGTGGGTGTTAAAGGCGGCGTGCAAGCAAGCCAGAGTGTGGGTTGATATGGGGTTTCCTGATATTAAAATCGCTATCAATTTGTCTGCAAAGCAATTTCAACAAACCAATATTTTTGAGATGATTATTGCTGCAATCAGGAATGCGGGTATAGGTTTTCACAATGTGGCGCTAGAAATCACTGAGAGTATGGTGATGCAGAATGTTCATGGCTCAATAGAGATATTGTCACGATTAAGAGAGAGGGGCATATCGATTAGTATGGATGATTTTGGAACGGGGTATTCATCGTTGAATTACCTTAAAACCTTGCCGATCGATATACTGAAAATCGATAGAACATTTGTGAAAGATGTAACGGAATCAAAAGATGATCGGGCTATAGCATCTTCCATTATCACGCTTGGTCATAATCTGGATATGCGTATTGTTGCAGAGGGCGTGGAAACACCAGAACAACGAGACTTCTTATCTAGCCAGGGCTGCGATATGGTGCAAGGCTATTACTTTGGCAAGCCCCTGCCCGCGAAAGAGGCCATAGCCCCTTACACGAATTTATGACTAATATTCCATGCTAGAAAAGTGCTTTCGATATTCTGTTGGTGAAAGGTCAACCTCCCGTTTAAATAAACGCCGGAATGAGCTGACATCAGCATAACCGACTCGGTTGGTGATATCGTCAATGCTCAGGTCAGAGTTTTCCAACAAACGTTTGGCTTCATTAATGCGGAGTTTTTGTAGGTATTGTTTGGGTGGTTTTCCGGTAGAGCTATTAAAGCGACGAATAAAGGTTCTTGGGCTTACGGCTAAATGTGATGCGAGTTGATCGAGGTTTATCTCTTGGTTGAGGTTATCAGTCATCCAGACGATGGCTTGGTGGACAACGTCGTCCATTTTATCGACTCGTGTGCTTAATGGGATATAAGGTGCTTGGGATGCTTCTCGTGTATGTAGTAACAATGTTTTTGCACACATATTAGCAATTTCTTGACCGGTGAACTTTTCGATAATACTAATGCATTGATGAAGATAAGAAGTGACAGCCCCGGAGCAAAATATGTTGTCGTCTTCTGTGACGAGTTTATTCAGTTTGAGTTTTACTAACGGATAATTATTTTTGAAGTGATGCGCTAGCCACCAGCTAGTTGTCGCCTCTTTTTTATCAAGTAAACCTGCTTCAGCGAGAATAAATGCACCGCTGCAATTGGCTGCTAGCGTGGTGTTTTCTTGGTGAAGCTGTCGAAGCCAGTCACCGATACTTTCGTTGAGTTTTCGTGCGCATTGCACGACTTCACTACCATAAATATGATCAACTCCGGGGATGACACAAATGTCACTGCCGTGAACATCATGCATATTGCCTTCAGCAGGGATTAATAAGCCTGTTGATGTTTTTACCGGTTTTCCATCTTGTGAGTATAGTTTCCAGCGAAAAAGTGGCTCTGCATCAGGGCCTTTTAACACACTGTTATGTGTATTGGCGATGTTAAATACATCAAGAGGGCCGGCAATACCGGATATGAAACAACCATCATAGGCGAAAACAGCCACTGTATACGTCATAAAACCTCTCAAATCTGGCGAGTATTGCCGTTAGTGTGTCAAAAATGACGTTTTATTGGGCTGGAGTCAAGTGTGATCTTAGAAATTTGATGGAAATCACTGTTCTATTAGTCGACCCTAATCCTAAAGTAGGGTGGGGTACTTATATTTTACGATTGTGTCGAAAACTATACCCAGAATTAGGGTATAAGCAGTGGTCGTTGCGCTAAAATGAATGTCTGCTGGGCCTATCTTTTTTTTTAACAATTGAACAGGTATCCTAGCTAACACTGATAATCTACCTGTTACCGTGAGTTTGAAATCGAATGAATCAACCGGATAAATCCCGTACGTTAAAGCACCTGACCATAGCCGTTGCTTTCATTGTTGTCGTGTTAATAGCCTTGCCTTATATGGTGAAATACGGGGCGATTTATGGGTTAAAAAAAGCGGGTGCGACAACGGTTGTTATTGATGATATTGATCTTAATCTGTTTACGGGAGTGTTAGCCGTAAAGGGATTGCAGGTTGGAGAGGAGGGTAGGCCCGATTTACAGTTGTCTTATCTTCAAATAGACGTTGCTTATATGTCGTTATTTGAGAAACGCTTTCTATTGGAAGCAGTGCAGTTAGAGAGCATGTATTTGAATATACGTGAACAGCAAGGTCAGTTACATGTTGTTGTTCCTATCCCTGTTTCTGAGCCAGAAGAGGAAGCTGCTGCGGATGACAGTGCTGTTTCCTGGGGTGTTGGTTTAGGTGATGTCATATTGCGAGATGTGGTGCTCAATGTCGGTGTAAAAGGCGTGGCGTCAAATGTACGGATTAAAAATTTGGACGTATCGACACTATACAGTTGGGCGCCTAGTGATAAGAGTGCTTTGTTACTAGAAGGAGAGGTTAATGGGGCACCGTTGAACATCAATGGAAGTATTCAGCCATTCGCTGAAATGCCTGAATATAAAACACACCTGAAAATTGATGCGCTAAGCCTTTCTCCATTAACGCCGTTTTTGAAAGATTATATACAATCCTACGATGTGAATGTTTCACTTGATACTGACTTGCGTATTGTGATGACTAAAGAGGGGGCTATTGAGGTATCTCAAAAAGGCGAGCTTGATATTGATATTAGCAGTTTGGTTCATGAGGATGTTGAACTACAGAATTCACACGTTGGATGGGAAGGGGAGGTTCGTCTAGAGCTACTCGCAGATGCAGAGCCGTTGGTTAAAACAGATGGAAAGCTTACTAGTCGAGCATTAACTGCTGATTTTCCTGCATTTGAAATGGGTGTAAAACATCAGGGTGTGACATGGCAAGGCGCGGTTAGTATTGATACTGGAGATGTGGAAAATAGCATTCAAGCAACGGGAACGCTGGCGTTGTCGGAGCTAATGGTGGTTGATCATAAAGAATCGATAAGCCCTGTTGCACTGCAACGTTTTGCTCTGGATGGTGTGATGGTTGCAGGTTCGGATACGATTGCTTTGGGACAGGTTAATGTTCAGCGCTTAGCGCTACTTTCTACCCCGTCGTCCACAGTGCTGTCACTAAGCGATATTTCGGTTCAAAAAGTGCAACTCAAACAGAAAAATGATATTGCCATTGATAATGTTGTTTTAAATGGGCTAGCTGCAAACGTAACCGTTCTAGAAAACGGAGAGCTGGATGTTATAAATACGTATGTTGAATCGGTTAAAAAACGATTAGATTCTGGTGTAGAGAAAAAAGAAGCTGTTGATAGTGAGGGTGATAGCGAGGTTGATAGCGACGCGACAGAAACAGAGTCGCCCCTTCAGTTCTCATTTAACGAATTTCGTTTTGATGGCGAGAACAATATCAATTTTTCTGATCTTTCTGTTACTCCCTTTTATCGCGAAACTCTTCATATTGATACGGCAGTAGTTGGCCCTGTAAACAGCAAAGAGAAAAACGCGTTAACGTCTATGGATATAGCTTTGCGTATAGGTGAGTTCTCCACGGTGGTTTTAAAGGGAGCGCTAACACCATTACAAGCGAACGTTGAGGGGGAGCTGGATCTTGTCGTGAAAGGTGTTGAGTTAACCAAGGTGTCACCGTATGCGGAAAAAGCAATAGGGTATGCCATTGGTAGTGGACAGTTTAATTTAGATACTGCGGTAGTTCTTGTGAATGGAAAAATGCAGGCCACCAATGATGTATTGTTAAAACAATTAGTGTTAACCCCCGTGAACGAAGAGCTTATCGCGAGTGTGTCGAAGCAATTCACAATGCCTATCGGGATTTCTCTTGGATTACTAAAAGATTCTGATGGAAGTATTGAACTGTCTGTTCCGTTGGAGGGTGATTTGAATGACCCCAGTGTGAATGTAGCCTATGTTGTCCGGCTTGCATTGGTGCAAGCTATTAAGAAAGGGTCGTTGAGTTATTTGAAATACGCCATTCAGCCTTATGGCGCTATTTTGCTGGTAGGGGAAGTGGTCGGGGAAATGGTAATGACGGTAGATCTGGCCCCTTTGAGTTTTGTTGCGGGCAGTAGCGATATTGTTGAGAAAGACTTACAGTACTTGCCTAAGCTTGCGGCGATATTAAATAAGTTATCAGATAAGTCGGTCACGATGTGCCCTGTTGTTACGATAGCGGATGTTACGGTAGAAGATGGAGTGGCTGAAGGGACTCCTACAAAACAAGCTGAGCTAAAAATAAATGACGCCCTTAAAGCATTGGCCGCATCAAGGCTGGCTAAGATTAAAGCACTGTTGGTGGCCGATCATGGAATAGCACCAGAGCGGATTCTCTTTTGTCGTGCTCGGGTGGGTGAGGGAGATCCTCGAGTTGAGTTTGAATTGTAGATTCTCTGTTGCGAACTGTGCTGGGCCATCTATGCTTTTAGCGTAGTTATCCATTTAATGGTTGTTGAGGGTTGTAGTCGTTGAAATTGTTGTTGCTTGCTTCTGATGTGTCAAAGCAGCATATTGGCGCTGTTTTTCAGCATCTAGAAGCGCTCCATGAGTTACGTATCGAGTGGTTAAACGGCGCCCGCCAAGGGCAATTGTCATCAGTGATAGATGGGTTGCCGATCACACAGTTTGACCGTGTATTAGTGTGGTTACCGTTTAAGCGGCTTTATTCTCAGATTCCTGCGTTACGTAAGTTGTCCAAGCTGATTGTATTTGACCCGATACTACATGAGCTGGCGTCAATTGAAGGGGAGGCATTACATCGGCACGTCAAGCTATGTAAAGCGCTGCCGTGGGCTCGTTTTGTGGTTTGTGGACAAAAGCGTCAGCGTTGGCTTAGAAAGCAAGGGGTGGACGTGCTGTGGTTGCCGCCTTTTATGGGGCAGCTATCTGTCGAAGAAACGACTACAACGAAAACCAATAGCGTGTGTTTTTTAGGTGACCCCGAGTCGCCAGAATATAAGCAGCACAAAGAGATGCTTTATGATATTCGTCGAGAGTTAAAGGTTCATATTGTCGACAGTAGTGCCGGTCTGGCTGATAGGTTAGATTTGCTAGACAGTAGCCTAATGTGTTTTGTTTGTGATTCTCCGTTTGGGGGGCTGCGGAGGCAGACATTGGAGGCTTTTGCAGCGGGTTGTGTCGTGTTACTTTGGCCGACTGATAACGATGAGTGTGATGACCTAGGTCTCAAGGATATGGAAAATGTAGCGCTTGTTGATTCTAAAGAGGCGCTGGTGGCAAAAGTGAATTTCTTGCAGCGACATAAGGACCAGACGTTGCGCATTGCAAATTCTGGCCGTTCGTGGCTGGCAACACTGGAGTTACAAGCTAGCAAGTATTTGGATGTGATTATTGCGCCGCCCTTCGGTGAGTATACGGGGGATAATGCCTGGAGTGGCCTTAAGTATTTGTTTTATCGATAAAGCATGGATGTGATATTTCTTTGACATTTGTTGAAGCTTCATCAAAAATGACGTCTCATTCTGTTCTAAGGCTTGTGTTGTTATGGTTAACGTTGCCAGTGTTGAAAAAGTAGCTCGCCGTAAGGAAGAAATACTTCAAGCAGCAATCACAATATTCTCTGAAAAGGGGTATTATTCGGCGAGTATTGCTGATATTGCGAACCTATTAAAAATTGGTCATGGAACAATTTATCGCTATTACAAAAACAAGCAGACAATATTTGATGTGGTAGTGAATAGTATTTTGCAGAAATTGGCGACAGTGGTGCAGGATGAGCCTCCAGTGTCAAACAGTCTGCAAGAATATAAAGAGCAAATTATTAGAATTTCTGATCGGCTTATTAGTATCTTTCAAGCGGATCAACGAATTGCTCGAATAGCACTGTATGAGACGCCAGAAGGAAGTAACGATACCGCCAATCATGTATCGGCATCCTTTTTATTGTTTTCGAAATTCATTCAGGAATATATGAAAAACGGTGTTAACAAAGGTTTTTTGAGATCGAATATGGATCAAGAGATAGCCGCACGCATTGTGACATCCATGATTTTTGAAACGATTAAAGCAGCATCGATGGAAGGCAGTGATGAAGTGTTGGTGGGTCGTTGGAGGGATGAAATTATTCAAATAATGATTGGTGGTTTAGGCGTTTGATTCCAGGTGTCTTTCTGAGGTATGTTTTCTCTTAAATAGTGTATTTTCTCCATATATGAGAGCTCGGGTGTCAGGAGGTAATGTTGAGTTTCTTCTGAGGATAATGTCGCCGGACCTCGCTCTAGCCACAAGCGTAAAAATGTAAGAATACTATGTTGTTGATTGAAATTGCTCTTTAGTGCGATGCATACACCTTGCTGAATGGCAGCATCAAGACTTCGACAAGAAAATTTTTCCATAAGCTGAGGGGATTTATCCCATAGTATTAACTCGCAACGCTTGCTGATAGCCTTAACGTATAATGAATAGCCCTGATTGTTTTGTGTCGCACTGAACGAATTTCTTTCGCTTGTTGCGGGGGTATATTTGATCCATTGGTTATTTTCATTTTGAAAATAGAGAGAATAACATGGCATCAGAGAATTGATTGTTTTTTGTGAGTTTTGATCACTGATTATCGAGCACAAAATTTTAGGGTCATAGATGCGGAATAGAGTGTTGTTTGTCGCGTCATTTGGGTTGGGGAAAATAATACTTTGCCAGTGTTTCAGCGCTTCATCTAGAGAGTGTTCTGAAAAATAAAAAACCCCCCATTGTTTGCCATAAGTGAAAAACCATTCAATGAATTTTGGTGCATCGGTTGATACTTTTACTAAATATGGGGAGCAGTGTACATGTTCTTCTAGATGGGTATTTAGAAACAGGGGGTAATATTCTGGTGCGTCATCTAGTAGGAAATAGGTGCTGCTAAGCTCGCTATGTAGGTTGCTGTCAAAAAGTAAATAAAGGTGTAAATTAGGGAGGTGCTGGCGATCATTTTCTAGATGAAAGCTCAGCTTCTCCAGGGTGTTAATGTGCATTATTTATCTGCGGCGCATGCAATGTTGAATATCTTTTTGTAAGTGGCTGGGGACAAGATCCATCATTACCTTACGGGCATTAAGTAACATGATGCGAACATTAGTAGCGCTGTGCCCTGTTTTTTCAGCTATCTCGTTAGTCGTTAAGCCGTCGCAAATAGTGTAGCGCAGATGTTTGAATTGCAGAGGGGTTAAGTATGAGCGAATAACTTCCATCCTAAGAGATAGCTCAGCATCGTCATGGCTTTGTTGTTGTTCAACTTCACTCCAAAAAGGCGTGCTGCTTTCTGCGGCAAAAAAAGCAGCAGCTTGAGGTTCGCGATTGGTGTGATGTGGCTCTTCAGAGGTTTCTGTCCAGTCGTCACTGTCGATAGGGTCGGTTGCCGAATTTAGAGTGACATACGCCGGGTATTCTTTGATGAGAGCATCAACCATGCGTGTTGTAGAAATCATTTTTAGTGTTCCTAACATTATTTGATTTCTACGTTCGCCAACGGCATTGATGTTTTTCTCGTGGGCACGCGTTAATGGGCGGTAACCTACGTCGCAAAATAACCCCATTAAGGAGTCACGAGTATCTGAAGGAAGGTGTTGGATACCAATTTTCTTAATGAGGCCAGAGCAATAGCGATTGAAGTTGGCTGCAATAAAAACGTAAATATCAAGAGATTCCCACTCATCTTTACTTAATGTGGAAAGGTCTCTGTATTGGTTTATGTTGCCGTTCTTTATGCTGTTGCTCAGTGTCATTATCTTATCCTTGTGTCGGCATCGCTGTTAAAAACGCCCGTGTTTTTAACGTTGTATTGATTTATTAGCGAAGCGTGTAAATGAATTACATATTCCATTTGGTTACTAATATGACGCGTACAATAACAGCCTGATAGGGCTATATCAACACGGGCTTCTCAAATTGAGCAATATCTCACACAATAAAAATTAGTTAGGGCGAATGTCTTACAAAGATTGTAAAAAACATGCATTTATTTGTTTTATTAAAAATATTTATATTCTTTTTAATAAAATCTTTGTGTTGTTGATGTCTGCTTAGCGTTGCTTACTTGTTTGTTTTTTTTGGGTGTGCAAGAAGTTGCACATTCGTTACGTTTTTGTGTAGCGTCGAAGGCTTCGTAGGTGTCGGATTATTTTTTCAACTGAAGATACCTCGAGATCTTTTGTTACGTGTATGTTTGAAAGAGATTGAAGGTAACGTTGTTGGAACAGTTTGCTTAGCGGTGTGCAGCTATCTAAGTGTTGGAGGATTATGCTAGCCAGTAAATAGTCGTTCGGTTCATTGATGGTTAATGAATCTAATTGCTTGATGAATTGTACGTTTTCTAAGGAAAAAAAGGTGTTTAGACTGTTGATTGTAGTTTCGAGTGGGTAGTTGCATTTGTCCTGATTTAATCCGACCTTGGCGTTATAGAATTTGGTGAATTGTTGGTAAAAAATAATGCGTTGGTTTTGTTGTGCCAGATGGTGTGGGCTGAATCCATTAATGTTAGAAATTAATCGGGTTTCCTCGCCTTGTTTAAGGGCGCCTCCCAATGTTTCTAGCAAGGCTATTTCTAAATTTTTTTGTTGATGTAATTGGGGCGGAGATTGTGCAAGCTGTTTGATGAGAAAACGTTTCATCTCAGTGGATTTTTTAAGGGAGACGTCCCTTGTTAGTGTTAAATAGTAAATATACGCGGCATTCCACTGCAGGCTGTCATTAAACGGCTTGTTGTTGAGGGAGCTGGTTATGAGGGAAGCCGAGCTCATAGTTTTATATTTTATGGCGTTTAGGGATATCTCTTCTTGGGCAAGTTGTTTTGCAACTGTGTTGGAAAGAACATCATCTAGAATGTTAGGTGTATTTTTTCTATTTTTAATGATGGAGGAAAGTTTTTTTAATGCTGTGGGGAGTGACTCTCTCAAGGAGGCGTTTGTTTTTCCGAGTTCAATCATTGTTGTATTAAATAGTTCTTTTTTATTCAAAAAATAGGATTCAAACCCTATTTCAATGAGTATGTTTTCTTTTTCATCGCTTGCTTTTAGTGGTTGTATTATATCGAATGTTTTTTCTAAGAAGCAGATAGGTGTGAGGGTGTTGTTACATAGCGTTACATTGCTGTTCGTGTTGTTCGTGTTGTTAGCAAGTGCTGAGCTTGTGGAGGCTGTGGATAGTACTGCTAGCCAGAGTGTTACTCTAAATATGTGTGTAAATGCCATTGTGGTATTTCATCACGTTAATGAATAAAAAAACGCTAAAGAGTGGGGAAGCCTTCTTTTGATAACCAAGCAAGAGCCTTGCTTTTAAAGGGGGCTTTTTCTTCGTATTCCATGAATAGCGGTGAGTGAGGCTCTGACTCCGATGATTCAATGATTTGGTGGCAGCACTCATGATAAATTAAGTAACGTAAAACAAACATAGGGGCGCCGCGACGATGAAGATGAGGGTGGATTGCAATAATTTGAGTGTCAGGGTAATAGCAGGCGGCAGGTGCCATCATCTCAGTGATGAAATGGTCGTTATAGGCTTTGGCATAACCCTGCCAGTTTTTGTGTTGCCGCTTTAGTATATGGCATACCAGTAGCTCTGAGTCGGGGTGACCTTTATCTGCAAAAGGGGTGAGCAAAGCGAGGGCTTTGTCTATTTGGCCTTGTTGAATGGCTAATTTTGCCTGTTCAAAGATAAGCTCTTCAGTTGACCCGTTTAAGGTATAGCAGGGGCTTCCTTTATTAATTGAAATCATTCCTTTAGGCACTTGCCACACTATTGAACCCGTAATTTTTCCTTGGAAAAAACGTTGATTAATAATGTTGAAGGAATTAGTTAGTGCTTGGGAGGATAGGCATGAGTCGGTTGATAAGCTGGGCGTGCTTTCGCTGTTATCTTGGCCTAAAGATATTGTAGGGCCTTGAACATTTTCATCTGAAACGTTCTCAAGGTTAATGCATGCCGTATTGTTCATTCGAAACCTATCCGTTGGTTCTCTGAAATGGTGCGTTAATTGTTCTATAAGTGAACGAAACGGGAGTCTAATGCAAGTGCGGTTCAAAACAAGTGAAATAATACCATTTCAGAGGCCAAATCTGGCTTTTTGAGTAGAAAGGGACAATGTCCTACAAAGGTGACGGGGTATCTCTAGATTGACTGTTGCGTCATCTTTGTTGGGCTGTTTACTTTTTGACTATCGAGCGATTGGGTGGGTTGTCTAACAACAGGTCTATTTTACTTTCTAAGCGGTGGACGTGAGCTTCAAGTTCTCGTAGCTTTTTTAATTCAGCTTTTTCGTACTGTAGTTCCTGTTTCATCCCCTTAGATAGCAGGTAGGCAGATAGGTTTGCGGTGATAAGGGATACTAACCCAATACCAAAAAGGATAAGAAGGGACGCGAAAATACGACCTTCGCCACTGCTGGGCACAATATCACCGTAACCTACAGTGGTTACCGTAACCCATGCCCACCAGATGCCATCTGCAGGGGTTTCAATGGCAGGATCAATGGTAGCAATTAAAATGCCACTGGCGAGGATAAGAGCGATTCCTACCAGTAATGTTTTCCCAAGGTGATTCTGTGAGAGTAGGTTTTTTAAGGTATGAAGGTTGTGAGTAATAAATCCAAAAAGTAGCAATAGTCTGATCATTCTCAGTATGCCGACGCGGTTAGCCGATTCATAAAATAGTGGGATACCGAGAAAAATAATCACTAAATGTGCCCAGTTGCGCATAACGTAGCGCCGAGGGCTGTCACTGAGAAAAGATAAAACGAGTGTTTCAATCAAGAAAAAACCCCATATTAACCAATTTGCCAGTATTGATTGGGATTCACTTAGTAAGCCTTTGCTGTTCAAATGCCATTCAAGCAATGTCCAAAATGCAATCAATAGCATAAAGGGCTCGAATAGTACCGCCCAATATTTTGCTCTACGGTTTTCGTCTGGGTGCATGCCTCCAAAGCCAAAAATCAGATCTATTGGTAGTTTAGTCATATGGGGCATACGTCGATCCTACTTTGCTCACGCTGTTTTTCGGTCTTTTTATCTAGGGGCTAGCTTCAAAGTTATTCTAAAAATCATTCTAAAAGCTATTATAGAAGCTTTGGGCGCTATCGGCGATAGTCTCCAGGTGTTGCCCCTGTCCATTTTTTAAATGCTCGATGAAATGTACTGGGTTCTGAAAAGCCTAAGCGTAAGGCGATGTCGTTAATCGGCAAGGTACTGTTGCACAGAAAATTGATGGCGCTGTCCTGGCGTAATTGATCTTTGATTTCTTGATAAGATGCGTTTTCTTTTTTTAATTTTCTGCGAATGGTTTGTGTGGTGGTGCTTAGTTCGCGAGCAATTTGTTCGAGTGACGGAGGGTCGCTATAAAGCGCAGAAGCTAACACAGCGCGAATCTGTGTCGTGAGGCTATTGTCATTGTTTGGGATGGCCATTAGGTTGCTGGGAGCCCCTTTGAGAAATAAAGACAGCGTTTCTTTGGTTTGTATTACAGGGGTTGCTAATAACGTTTTAGGGAAGGCCAGGGCGTCTTTGGTTTCAGAATAGTTAACTGGGCATCGATATAGTCGATCATGTTCTTTGTGGTAACTTGGCATAGGGTAAGAGTAGCTAACATGGTGCAAGGGGATATGTTGATTTATCAACCAACTAAAAAAACGGTGTAATAGAACAAGGTTGCAATCGGTTGTGGTGTGATCGCTATTGATCGAAGGGTTAGAAAAGTGAATGGATAGATAAGCCAGTTCATCGTCGGATGATAAGCGAAAATAAATGTCTCCCCAGAGCAGATTATAAAACTGTAGGCTGCGAAGAATCGCTTGACGCAATGTCGACTCATGAATGGCAAGTTGGCACATCAGGTTAAAGCAGCCGACACGAGATCGTGCTTTACCACCTAACATTAGCAATTCATCATTGAGCGTTAGCGCTATGTAACTGACCAATCTTTCGTATTGTAATGCAGAGATACGTGCTTGCGGCTGAGATAGCAAGTTAGGTTGTAAACCTGCATGTTTGAGGCATTTATCCTGGTCTAGCCCAGCATCCGTGGCGCGCTGGCATGCGGCCAGTACGTAATGCATGCAAACCGTATTGCGAGCGTTACTATCTGTTGGGGGAGCATTTCTTGCTGGGTGTGCCTTTAGGGCGGCTGTATTACGTGTTTGGTTTTCGGTCATAAGTTCGATGAAATGTCCAGCGTAGCGCTTTAATTGTGCAGCTTGACACTGCTTGTGGTGTAGCTTGAGTTATCTTGGTTGCCAATAATGGTCACAAAGAATGAGCGATTTGGTCATTGGCCATGAGGGGTAAACTTGATTACCCTTGACTCATTAGTACTGACTAGACATTGTAAACCGAAATTGGGGAGTGATTAAACATGGCAGGACCGTTAACTTCGTTAAAAGTGTTAGATTTTTCTACCTTGTTGCCAGGGCCTTTTGGCACAATGATATTGGCCGATATGGGGGCTGAGGTGGTTCGTGTTGAGTCTCCGACACGCCCGGATATGATTCGTATGATGCCTCCGCTTGAGCATGGAGTTTCTGCTGCGCATGGTTATTTGAATCGCTCTAAAAAATCGCTAGCTCTGGATTTAAAAAAGCCGGAAGCGGTGGATGCTGTTAAGTCACTAGTGAAAGAATTTGATATTGTTGTTGAGCAGTTTCGCCCAGGTGTAATGGATCGTTTGGGGGTTGGTTACGAGGCCTTGAAGGCCGTAAACCCTGATATCATCTATTGTTCCATTACCGGTTATGGTCAGACGGGGCCATACAAAAATCGTGCTGGGCATGATATGAATTATTTATCCATCGCTGGTGTGATGGGGTATAACGGCCGTGGGTCGAGCGGCCCTGCACCCATCGGTGTGCAAGTTGCTGATGTGGCAGGTGGGTCATGTCATGGTGTGATGGGAATTCTAGCTGCTGTGATTCATCGTCAGCAAGGTGGAGGCGGACAATATATTGATATCAGTATGACGGATGCTGCATTCTCCATGCATGCGTTAACAGCACCACCTGCGTTGGTGGGCGGTATTCAACCTGAATTAGAAGCAACACAGTTAAATGGCGGCTCTTTTTATGATTGCTATGAAACCAGTGATGGCCGTTATTTTTCTGTAGGTGGTTTAGAACCTCAGTTCTTTGCACAATTTTGTCAAGCGCTGGGCCACCCTGAATGGTCAGGTAGAGGATTGGTACTAGTGCCAGAAGAAGTGAAAAAGCTGAAGGCAGATATTTCGGGTGAAATGATAAAGAAAACCTATCAACAATGGAGTGATGTTTTTGTTGATTTGGATTCGTGTACTGAACCGGTATTAAGTTTTGAGGAGGCCTGTGAGCACCCTCAGATTGCAGCTCGCGAGTTATTGGTTGACGTTCCTATTCGTGACGGAAGTGCTGAGACGCAGCGGCAAATCGCCTCACCTATTCGTTTTTCAGAAACACAGCCAGAATACCACAGTATCGGTGCGCGATTGGGTGAGCATACCGATGAGATTCTAGGTAAAGCAGGTTATTCTGAGAGTGACGTGGAAAGCATTAAAAAAGCAGGTGCAGCTATGTAGAAATCACGTTAGCATTAAGTGCATTGTTAACGTAGCAGGGTGATGGGTTTATGAGAAAACGGATGGCAGGTCTTTTTGTAACAGCGGGCACGGTGTTTTGCTTGGCGTTGGTAGGGTGTCAGTCTGGAAATCAGGATACTGAAATAGGCGCTGATATGAAGAAGGATCAAATTCCATTATCTACTTCAGGTGCCCCTGCTACCCTAACGGCCCCGCAGCAAGATGCACTTGATGCGTTTAATCGTGGAGATAAGAAGCTGCTGGGTGTGCAAACGCGCGGAGTTTCTGTTCCTGGGGTGGATGAGGCATTGTTGCCCGTGCTTCGAGAGCGTTATGGCGTTGCGCTAAGGCACACTAGTGATGTGATAAAGAACCAGGAAGATCGTGATGGTATTACTGAGGTTTTTCAATATGTTCGTCAGTACAACGGGAAGATGGCTGAGTTACTGAGTGCTGAATTATAATTGCTGAGCTATAAGTATATGGTCACAAAAAAGCCCCTTGAATATAAAATCAAGGGGCTTTTTTGTGACCATAATTGAATGCTACTAAAACGTTAGCCCTGCTTCAGGAAGGGATACGTTGCTGTACGTAACGGTAAAGATGCCATCGGCTTCTGTTATGGTTACGTTTAGCGGTATTGCGATAGAACCACTGAGTGCGGGCAGTTGCGTGATTACTTTTACAGTGTTGCCTCCATCGGTGATATTGGTTTGTAAATCACATCCATTGGTTCGTTGTAGTTGGATGTGTGTATCGTCCACACCCTCAGCCGCAGCAATGATTTCATCGGTTGCGGTTAGGCTGTTGACTTCAATAGTTAGCTCGTTGACGGTAATAACAACGCAACTCTCTGTGTCGCTAGCGGCTGATAGTGATGTTTTTATTTCATCACTGTCGCTAAAAGATATGGATATATTATCAGATGTTAATGTGTTTGTGATAACGCCATTTTCTTCAACACTTTGCGGAGGAATAACTTCTGCGCTTTGCCAATTGATAACTTGTATCGATGAGCTGGTTGCCGTTGCTAGGAAATTGTCACCGTCTGCGCCGCTGTCAATCGTTGAGGTCGCTAGTATGGTAATGGTTGCGGTAGCATTAGCAGAATCATCTTTTGTGTCGTTGGCTTTTATGACAAAGGAGTCTTCACCAGAAGCATTCGCATCTGCTGTGTACGTGTAATTACCACCGTCAATACTAAGGGTTCCTTTTAAGGGATCAGTGACAACGCTAAAAGTGAGAGGGTCGTCATCGGCATCGTTAGCTGCAAATGCACTAGTGTGTGACTCGCCACCTGTTATGGAAAAACTGAAGTTATTGACAACCGGAAGGTTGTTGGCGGGGATAATGGTTATTGACGCCGTTGCGTTGGTTGAGTCGGCGGCGCCATCGTTGGCTTTAACAACGAATGAGTCTGCGCCGGAAGCGTCAGCGTCTGCAGTATAGGTATAACTGTCGCCATTAATGTTTAAGCTACCTTGGGTGGGTTGGCTAACGACACTAAAGGTGAGATCGTTATCCTCAGCGTCACTTGCGGAGAATTGATTGATATTTGAATCGCCTGCATCAACAGTGAAATTAAAATCATTCACAACTGGGGCTGCATTGGCTGAGGTGTCGATAGTGATTGAGCCACTGTTCATATCAAAGAATATGTTGTCAGAGCATTTGATTTTGATTCTACCTTGTGACGTGTTCAGATTTGGAACAGTGACAGCTTGGGTGCCGTCATTATTGGTTCCTGCAATAATAGTAGTATCAAACGTTAAGCCGTTATTAGAAGAAAATAAGATATCAACTGCTGCGCAGCTAACGGGTGCACTGGTTGTGCTTGCGATATCCCAGGTTACGGTTTCTAGTGTATTACTTGCCAAGGTGGTGGTGCTTGTGTGTGAAGTTACTGCAAAAGGACCTGATGATGTTGTTACGGTTAATTGAGCGTTGTCTGATGTGACGGCGCCATTCCCGTCTCTTACGGTAAGTCTAAAGTTGAGAAACCGGTTTGTCGAGGGGAGTACTGAACCGGTGGGTGGGGCAGAGTTGCTCATTAACGTACTAAGTAGCGGCAATGTTCTCACTGGATTGGTTGAGGGATCAAATGAGCGGAAAATAGGGCCGATGGTATTATCAATACCTGGAGCTGAAGCATCACCAAGGTCATGCTGTTCCCAGTTGTAAGTGAGAGTGTCATCATCCCCGTCAGTCCCGCTTCCGGTTAATTCAAAAGGCGTTTGCTGTGGGATTGTGTAATCGTTGCCAGCGTTGGCGGTTGGGATTTGATTTGATTGGTCAATATGAGTGCCGCAAGAGTTGCCATTGCCACTGGTAAATGCAGCTATCTCTTCAAGGCTGTTGGTGTGGAAATAGTCGCCACTGTTGTTTGCTATATTATCGCTGCCACAGATACCTGCATATGCCATGATGGTTGAACCGCTGCCGGGCTCGTAGGCATCTGTTTCGCTTCTGGTTTCACCAGCGCAGCCCCCCTGGTTGCCATTAAATGTGTGATTGGCGCCCATTTGGTGACCAATTTCATGCGCGACATAATCAACCCAGAATGCATCACCTGTAGGGGGCTCTAGCCCGGTTACGCCTTCCGCTTTTACATTGCTACAAGGCGCCTGCAATGCAGCAATGCCACCGCCGCCAGTGCTGAAAACATGACCAATGTCATAATTGCTAGAACCAATAACGGAATCAATGTTGGATTGATTCTCGCTAAGCATAAGTTTACCATCATTATTGGTATAAGGGTCACTCCCTGCATTGGTATAAACCAATAAACTATTATTATTAACTAATGTAAATTGCACTGCAATTTCACGCGCGTAAATCTCATTAATACGGTTCATAGCGGTGAGAATCGCTGCTTGGCCCGCATTAACAGTACCACCATGAAAAGCCGTATATTCACCCGTTGCTGCCATTGCTAGGCGGTAGGTGTGTAATTTGCTTCCGGAAATTTGAGCAGCGCTTATTTCTGGTTTTGAACTCAATTTATTCACTAGATCAGAGTCATATTTTACACCACACGTAAAAGTTGAACTATTGCTATTTTCAACGTAAGCACTACGAGCATAGGTCTGATAACGTTGTTGGGTTATATCGCTTTGGACGGGATCAAAATAATAGGTCTCGCCGAGTGTGCTAACAATGCCACTAAAACCTTTTGGGGTAATATCAAAGCGACCAGTAATAGATTTGTCGGTTTTACCTACCGCTTTGTAGGTTTTGATATAAGAGAATTGAGCCGCAAGTTCCGGTTCCATCATTGAATATTCGAAAAGTTCGAGTTTGATTAACTCACCGGAAGGTAAAGGAACGTCAATGGTGTAGCCTTGTGATGAAGTATTTTCTTTCGGTGTGTTCTGGAGCAAAGCGTCTAATGTACTTTGATCTAAAGACAAAGAGGTGATGGCATTGTTACTAGCCTTATTGGCAACCGTAGTTGTTGTGTCAAGTGTCCAAAGTGCTGTGCTGGCAAAGCTTGATAACGGCGTTGCTATCATTGTGCTGAGAGCAAGTAGTGAGAGTAACTGTCTTTTCATTATAGAAATACTCAGAGTAGAATTATCTTGAAATGGAAGGTCGCAGGCGGGTACTAACCGCGCTTGATAGTCGCCGAACCTGTTTTCAATGTGACGCTGCTGGTGTCTTCATTGCTGTTCTTTTCAATGTCGAACCTTGCACTGGTATCACTGGGTAATACGGTGTCGCCTTCAGAAACGGTATAGGTGGTGTCGATAACCATAGTAACGGTATCCGAACCTCCCCCTGTTGAGCCGCCGCCTCCGCCACCACATGCTATTAAAAATAGGGATAGCAATAAGAGTACGATTGTCTTGTATTGTTTGTAGCAGTGTTTAATCATCATAATGAACCTAACGGTAATAGCTTTGTAGTGTGGATAAGTCGTATAAATAAACAGTATGGAGGGATAATATCCCTCGCTAAGCATAAGTATTAAGTGTATCTAGATTAAGCTTAGCTTATGTTGATGTGCTGCACACTTTTCAGGCAAAGGGGCTAACTAAAGCGTTTCAGTGCTTCTTCTATTTTATCAGCGCTATAAGGTTTTACGACAAAGCCTTTCGCTCCAAACCCTATTGCAGCTCTAACATTGCTCATTGAGCTTTCTCCACTGACCATTACTACATGTACTTTAGGGTCTATCCGCTTTAGCTCTACCAGTAATTCAAGCCCTGTTACCCCCGGCATATTAATATCTAAAAATACGATATCAATATTATCTTGCTGGTATATGGCGAGCGCCTGGGCTCCGTCTTCGGCTTCTACTACTGATGTGATGCCGAGTTTAAGTAGTGTGGCTCGTAATAGAGAACGCATATCAGGCATATCATCAACAATCAATACTGTTTGAGGCTGCGCCATGAGATTGGATCCCTTGAGGTTTTAATGCGATTGTAATCAATGAAAGCTACAGACAACTATAGGCGGAAAAAGTACTTTTCTCCAATCTACACATAGGCGTGTAGATTGGAGGTATCTGTTTGTTTTCGTGTTAATTATGATTGGCGACTATTTTGTTTGTTGCCTTGTTGCCTTGTTGCCTTGTTGTCTTGTTGGCTTTCATATAGGTTTTCCGCATGATCCCTTAATTGAACAAATTCTTGTTGAATTTTATCGTATGCATGTTGTTTTAAAAGTGTTTCAAGTACCTTGGCTTGTTTGCTCAACTCCGGATACCCAAAGCTACCACCGCTCCCTTTTAGTTGATGGGCTAGGTCTTGCAACAGCTCCCAGTCATTGTCGGATTTTGCGAGCTCCATTTTGTTAACCATATCGTGAAGTCCAGATAAGAATTTTTTTACAATGGGTGCAAAATCCGGATCATCAAGCAGTTGATTTTGATATGTTGGCTGCGGAGTGTTTTTTTCTGCTTTGATTAAGTGTGTGGTTATTGCCTGGTGTAATAATGCTTTATCCATAGGTTTTGGTAAGTATCCGTCAAACCCCTCAGCAAGATAGCTGTCGATTTTAACCTTGTCATCTTCGGCGGTTAGGGCGTAAATGGGGCGGCTATATCCGGCACTGCGCAGTAGTCGAATCGCTTCTATGCCATTCATTTTTGGCATTTGAATGTCCATAAGTATTAAGTTGTATCCATTGACCAGTGCTTTTTCTACAGCCTCCTCTCCATTGATGGCTGTTTCTATCGAGGCTCCCGTTTGGGCCAATTGCATAGAGAAAAGATCGATATTGTCGGGATTATCGTCAACTAATAGAATATCCCCTGACACGCAAGGCAAGGTAATTTCCGTTATAGTGTTGCGTTTTGATTTGCCCTCGGAGATTACGGATAAGTATTGTTTTAATACGCTGTAGAAGCGATGACGTTGTACGGGTTTTGATAAATAGTCGTTACACCCGGCCTCAAGGTAGGATCTTATTTCATGATCCATAAGATTGGCAGTGATCGCCACAATGGGTTTTTTAAAACCATTTTCTCTAAGTAAACGTGTTGCCGTTGTTCCATTCATTACTGGCATTTGAATATCCATTAATACTAAATCAAACTCGTCCTGTAAAGCGGTAGAAAGGGCATCTTTCCCATTGTCTACAATAGTGATATCAGCACCAGTTTGTCTGACAAGCATGCCAATCAGGCGTTGATTATCCTGATTGTCTTCTGCGTATAAAATATTTCCCTCCAATACAGGAATAATAGCATCACCTATATTTTCTTCTTGTGTTAACCGTGCATCGATGTCATTAGTGACCCATTGTGCATTATCTAAATTCCCCGTTGAAACGCTGACGGTAAATCGACTTCCAATGCCTTCTTCACTTTCTAGTGTTATGTCACCTCCTAATAACTGTGCCAGTTTTTTTGCAATACTTAACCCTAGTCCGGTACCGCCGTGGGTTCTTGTTGTTGATGAGTCGGCTTGAGTAAAGGCGCTAAAAACTTTAGATTGTTGCTCTTGGGTCATGCCAATGCCGGAATCAACAATGCAAAAGTTTATTTTTTCTTGGTCTTTGTTACAGACTACTTCAATATTAATCGAGCCTGAACTGGTGAATTTTAATGCGTTGCTACAAAGATTGAGTAATATTTGTTTTAATCGTGTTGTATCGGAAATAAATGTTCTAGGAAGAGGGAATTCGTAATGAATAAAAAAAGCAAGACCTTGTGATCGAGCTTTCATTTCAAAAAATGATTGTACTTCATACACAAGACTAAAAAGATCGACAGGAATGGATTCAACGTCTAGTTTGTTGGCTTCAATTTTTGATAAATCGAGTATTTCATTGATAACGTGTAATAAGTGTTGTCCGCTGCGAATAATAGTGGCAATAAAGCTGTCGTGAGACTCTTGAGTGATCTCATCATCACGGATCGACTCAGCAAAACCTATGATGGCGGTTAAAGGTGTGCGAATTTCGTGACTCATGTTGGCTAAAAAATCAGTTTTTGCTTGAGTTGCTGCGTACGCATCTTTTTTATCTTTCTCGGCTTTTTCTTTTTCTTTTCTTTCGGTAATGTTTCTTATTGATCCTTCGTAAAATGTATCCTCTCCTTGTGTTGATGGTATTTTTCTGATTGAAATGCTTCCCCAGATTATTTCTTTATTTTTTGTCGATAATTCAAATTCATATGCTGTTATTTTTGAAGTTTTTTTCAATTTTTTGAAAAGATCTGAGCTGACGTCTTCTCTGTGCGACAACACGGCGTGTAGGTCGGGTATGTTATTCATCATTTCGTTGACAGAAGAGTAATTGAATATTCTAGCAAGGGCGGGATTAGCATTGGTAAAACAAAAATCAGACGAACATTTAAATATTCCATCCACGGCATTTTCAAATAATGATTGATATTTTAATAAATTCTCTACTGCGTTGTTATTGGCGGTAAGAGCCTCATTCATTGCTTTTGCTTTTGCTTCTCTCTCTTCGTTTATTCGTGATGCTAACGCCATGGATAGCAGTGTTGCTTGAATAATAGAACCGATCTCCCAGCTACTCTCTGTGAACATATTCATAGGAATTGCACCTACCTTGTTTAGCGCAAGGATCAAGCCTCCTAGCAATAGAGCTACCCATGATAGAACAAATAATCTTGCCGTTTTGTTGCCCCTGTTGAGTTCAGATATTCCATAGTAAAACCAAGTGAGAAAAAGAACGACTGACCACAGTATCAGTGGTCGGATAATGTCATTGTAAGGTAAAAAAATGAACGGAATAAATAGCAAGATGTTGAAGATGATAACGTAGTCTAATTTGTGGAAAAAACGATTCTTATTGGCCTTCAACTTTAAGAAGTGTTTAGTGCTAAGTGTTCCATATAGGCATAGAAAGATAATTGAAAAACTGATGATTTTGTCTTGCAGCATAGGAGACGCAGGGAATATGTATTGATATGCCATACCGTTGAGCCCAGATTGCATGCCTAACGTTCCCATGACAAACAGTACGTAATAGATGTATACACGTTCTCGTAGGAAGAAGTATAAAGCCAAATTGTAAATGGATATGAGTAGCATGCCGCCCATAAAGAGGGCTTGTAATAAAGAAATTGCCGCAGAGCGTTCCCAGAAATAGGTGTGCTCCCACAGGCTAAGAGGTAGCTGTATAGAGCTGCTAGTGTGGAGGCGGATATAAAGAGAGTAGTTTGTGTTTTGATGTAGTTTTAAGGGTAATAGGAAGTTCCTGTGATTGATCTCCCTGTCCATGAAAGGTTTTTTATCACCCAGTAAAACGTGTTGTATTTGCTCGCCTTCTTGGAAAACATAAATGTCCACCTCATCCAGCAATGAGTAAGCGACTTCCAGTAACCAGTTTTCATAACGGGGCTGAGTAGAGCTGATGTTAAGCCGCCACCAGTAAACGTCCGTTCCAAAACCAAGATTGGGTATTTCAGCCTGACTTGTTTGCCAATGTATATCAGGGCCGTTGTTAACGATGTCTTCAATATTACGTTGTCCACTTTTGTCGATGTAGTAATCCAGATGTTGTCCCAGCCCGTAGTAGGGGGTTTCTCCGTATATATCGATGCTGGCGGCGTGAACTGGCTGGATATTGATGGTTAGAAACATCAGTATGGTGTAGGCAATGTGTTTAATCATTAGGTGTAACCTTGAACGGGGTAGATGCCCTTAATTCGAGTGCCGCCTCTGGTGCGGGGCTTACTGTAAGGTTAGCAATGATTGGGCCTATAGTGGTTAGGTTTAGGTTGACTGTACCTGTCGTGTTAAGGTAGCTGGAAAATAGACATAAGATTGGGCAAATACGCCACACAAAAAGAATAAAGAGTAAGGAATAAGAATGAGACGTATTTTAAGACCGACGAGAAAAGCCCTCGCTGCTTTTGTATGTGTTGCTGGGCTATCTGCTTTGACTGGATGCCAACTATTAAGTCCAGCAGACGAGATTAAATGGATCGAGAAAGGTAAAAGTAAAAAAAGCTCAGCGTATTTGATCTCTAGAGAATGTGAATTGCTGGAAGAGGTTGTGGGTTCTTACGGGGATGATGATGCGTATTTGACGATTCTTGCGACGAATGACTATTTACGAAAAGGTGCACGTGATGACCTTGAAGATAACGCGAAAGCATTGGGTGCGAATACCATTCAAATTACGGACAATCGTGAATATCAAAAACAGTTAAAAACACGCTTAGGGCTGTTTAAAGTTGAAATTTCTGCCAACGCTTACAGCTGTAAAAAATGATCATGCGGGTGTTAGTATTACCCTTTCGCAAGACACATACGTCTATGCGAAAGGATGCCGCTTATCTAGAGAAGCCTACCATTCACCTTTACGTTTTTGGGTTGACATTTTAGGTATCGTTAAGGTTAAAATTACACCGGCAATAACTGCCAAGATACCCCATATTATCCCGTCTTCTAAATTGTCGTTTTCTAGAATTTTGTTTTCTTCCTCGAGCTTTTCAAGCTTAACATTCAGCAATTCCGTTTGTTCCTGTAACAGCTGATAACTTCTTGCCGTACTGATGGCACTGTGTGCAGTTTTTTCTATGGCACCAAGTTTATTCTTTAATGAATTAGCGCGAGACTCTAAGCTACCTTGCAATGTTTTTACCGATTTGAGTTCAGCCATAACATCCGCAAGTTGGCTTTGAAGCATGGTGTTTTTTTGTGTCAATGTCGTTGAATTTTGTTCGGATTTTTTAAGTAATGCTTTGGCTATTGGTGTTGGTGTTGCATATTGTGTTTGAATCCAGCCTTCTTTTCCTTTGGTGTTTATTTTTAACCATTTTCCATCGTTAGACCGGCTAACGACGTTTAAGGTATCCCCACTTTTTAGATACCGAATAATACGGTAACCCGTCGTTGGTCCAGAGTGCATTTCAATGCGGATTTCATCTTTTATATATTGGGTTTCAGCGTGGCTGAAAGATGCAAGTAAAGTAAGGTTTATGAGTGCAATGATGTAGGTAGTGACTTTCACGTAATGATCCTTTGGCTTACGGTAATACTTTTTTATAGGGTTTGACGGTGACGCTGGCATAAACTCCCGCTTCTATATATGGGTCTATGTCTGCCCATTGCTGAGCGGCTTCTAAGCTATCAAATTCAGCAATGACTAAACTGCCAGTAAAACCTGCCTCGCCTGGGGTTTCTGTGTCAAGTGCTGGAAAGGGACCTGCAACAAACAGTCGGCCTTCCTGCTTTAGTATTTCCAATCTTTCTAGGTGGGCAGGCCGCGCGGCCAGGCGTTTTTCTAGGCTGTTTTCAACGTCTTCAGAGATGACGGCATAAAGCATAACAATTTAGTCCTGTTTTTGCGATTCGTTGGAGGTGATTTCTTGGCTTTGCTCTGCTTCTACAGTGGGAGTCTCATCTTCAGGGTCTTCAGTCATGAACTTAGATAGGTAAGCAAACTGACCAATAAAGAAGGTTAAGTTAAACAGCGTCATTCCCACTAATTTAAAGGTAACCCATGTACTTTCGTCATAGTTCTTGGCGACATATATGTTAACGGCCCCTAAAAAGATAAAAAAAGCGACCCAACTAAGGTTGAGACCTTTCCATTTATCTTGTGGGACATCGATGGTGAGATGCGGGGCTTGTTTTAATAAGCCTTCAATTAGACGCTGAACAATCGGACGTTCGCCAATGAATTGGCTGCCAAGGATAACCATAGAAAACGTCCAATTGATGACGGTTGGTTTCCACATGATAAAAGTAGGGTCTTTAAATGCGATGGTTAGTCCACCCATTACCGCTAATACAAGGAAGGTATAAAGGTGAACTTTTTCTACCTTCTTATATATCAGTAGGCCGACAACTAGCTGAACAGCGCTTGCGCCAACCAAAAACATGGTCGCCAAAATGATGTCTTTGGTATTGAAATAGACGGCAACAAAAATGGCTACCGGGAAGAAATCAAAAAGTTGCTTCATAATTCATAGGATGTCCGTACATATTAGGGTGACCAATGATAGAATATTTGATAACGATAAGCACTAAAAGCAACCCTCATGAGTTCAAAAATCTACGATCTTCATAGTCATACCACCGCATCTGACGGTGAACTAACCCCAACCGAGCTAGTAAATGCCGCTAAAGAAGTTGGTATCGCGGTGCTGGCGGTGACCGATCACGACACCACCGATGGCATTGCAGAGGCCAAGCAGCAAGGGCTGCAAGTGGGTGTTGATATTTTGGCGGGTGTTGAAATATCGTCTCGTTGGGCAAATCAAGATATCCATATTGTGGGGTTAAACGTTGACCCTGATGCTGATGTGCTGGTGACGTTATTAGAGCAACAGCAAGCATTCCGTGTTGAAAGAGCGGTAAAAATGGGTGAAAAGCTCGAAAAACTAGGCTACCCCGGCATATACGAGGCAGCGGTTGCCAATGCTAACGGCCATGTACCTGGGCGACCTCATTTTGCAAAAGCGATGATTGAAGCGGGTCATTGTAAGAATATGGAAAAAGCGTTCAGCAAATATTTAGGTAATGGAAAAAAAGCCTTTGTAAAAACAGAGTGGGCAACGGTTGCTGAAGCAGTGGAAACTATTAATGGAGCGGGTGGCGTTGCTGTTATTGCTCACCCAGGAAAATACAAGTTAACTCGAATGAAGTTATCGCGTCTAGTGGCAGCGTTTAGTGAGGCGGGTGGGCAAGCCATAGAGGTGTGTACAGGCACACAAAATGCTGGAGAGTCGCAAACGGCGGCGTCGATGGCTAAAGAGTTTAGTCTATACTCATCAACAGGCAGCGACTATCACGGGCCTTCCGGCGGTTGGGCTAAATTGGGAAGGTTTCCCCCCTTGCCCTCTGACAGCAGACCTATTTGGGAGTTATTTGGCTAATGTCGCAAATTTTTCGAGTTCACCCTGAATCACCACAACCCCGT
>CAJXXT010000015.1 GCA_913063495.1 uncultured Gammaproteobacteria bacterium
GAAATGATCAGTGGATCATACAAGATTGGTCGCCCTCGTCAGCTTTATACTGGCGCAGAAAAGCGAGACTTTGTTCCGGCAGATAAGCGCTAGAATAAAGCACATTAAAAAAGGCGGATTTATCCGCCTTTTTTAATGCCTGGAATTTGTAAAATGATTCAAATAAACTTATAGAACCGTCAATTAAAAAGGATTTCACAATGAAAATTGCATTTATTGGACTAGGAGTTATGGGTTTTCCGATGGCAGGACACCTTGCCAACGCGGGTCACGAGATTACTGTCTACAACCGGACGGTCGAAAAAGCCTCGCTATGGGCAAAGACCTACTCTGGATCCACCGCAATTACCCCTAAAATCGCGTCAAAAGAGTGCGATGTTGTTTTTGTTTGTGTTGGAAATGATGATGATTTGCGAAGTGTAGTACTTGGTGATGAAGGCGCTTTACATGGAATGAAAGCAAACTCAATATTGGTTGATCATACAACCGCTTCTGCAAATGTAGCTAGAGAGCTGTTTACAGCGTGCTCTGAGCGATCGATTGGCTTTATTGACGCACCAGTATCAGGAGGGCAACAAGGGGCTGAGAACGGGCAGTTAACCGTCATGTGTGGCGGTGACGAAGGTATATTTAGACAAGCAGAACCCATTATGGATTGTTACGCAAAACAGATAAGCCTAATGGGACCTGCGGGAAGCGGTCAATTGACTAAAATGGTTAATCAAATTTGTATTGCGGGGTTAGTTCAGGGACTGGCTGAAGGGTTACAGTTTGCTGAAAATGCTGGATTAGATGCGCATAAAGTTGTTGAAGTAATTTCAAAAGGTGCCGCTCAGTCCTGGCAGATGGACAATCGCCACGACACGATGATCAAAGGCGAATATGAGCATGGATTTGCAGTTGATTGGATGCGGAAGGATTTAGGGATTTGTTTTAATGAGGCGAGAGGGAACGGAAGTCAATTGCCTGTAGCGGCACTGGTGGATCAGTTTTATGCGGGGGTGCAGAGTGATGGTGGCGGGAGATGGGATACGTCTAGTTTGAAGACGAGACTCAGGAAATGAACAACCTGCATTTAGATTAACCAGGCAAAACCACAAAGGCTTAAGAGGGACACAAAGCCTTACCTCTACTCGCCCCTAATATCTGTATACCCATCAAAGAAATCAGTCGGCCTGTAAATCAAATAATAATCTAAATCGACGCTGCAGCTCTAATATGTGCCAAATTTATTTTACATTACTGGGGCTTGATTTCTTTACTTTCCAATTCCATATCTTAAAGTGGAAGATTCTAACTCTTTATAAGCAGTTATTTCAACTTACAACTTTATAAAAACAAGAAGAATTATGAAAGTTTCAAATAATAGCAATAAACCTCAACTCATCCTATACATCACTTTTGCGCTATCTGGCTTTTCAGGTCTAATCTATGAATCCATCTGGACACACTATCTCAAACTGTTTTTAGGTCATGCAGCTTACGCTCAAACTCTCGTTCTAGTTATATTTATGGGAGGGCTGGCCATTGGCTCGTGGATCGCCAGCCGTACAAGCCACAGAATGACCAACCCTCTTTATGGCTACGCTACAATAGAACTTATTGTTGGACTTTTTGCTTTAGGTTTCCACTCTGTTTTCGTTTCTGTTACAAATTTTTCGCACACAACAATAATTCCAACACTTGAATCTCAAACCCTAATTGAACTATACAAATGGACCCTAGCCGGCACATTGATTCTACCGCAATCTATTTTGCTGGGAGCGACATTCCCCCTTATGAGTAGTGGCATCATTCGTTTCTTCACTAAAGATACAGGAAAAACCCTATCTTTGCTGTATTTCACCAACAGCATAGGAGCGGCAATTGGCGTATTAATAAGCGGATTTGTCCTAATTGGGCTTTTTGGCTTACCCGGAACCATTGCTATTGCTGGTTTATGTAACCTCTTAATAGCAGCTATTGTTTTCGTTATTGCCAATTCGCTATCAAGCAGCAAACCAAAGGCACGGTTCAAAGATGTCAAACCAACAACCTCAGATATCGAACGCTTTTCTGCCAAGCTAAAACCTTTAGCGTTTCCACAATTACGAATATTATTATTAGTATGTGCAACCTTAACTGGCACCGCATCTTTCATGTATGAAGTCGGTTGGATACGTATGCTTAGCTTAGTACTAGGCAGCTCAACCCATGCCTTTGAGCTCATGCTCAGCGCCTTTATTCTTGGTCTCGCGATAGGAAGCTACTGGATCAAAAACCGGCTTGACAGCACAAAAAACCCTTTAGCCCAACTCGGCCTAATTCAACTATCGATGGGGGTTTTGGCATTAATCACACTGGTTATGTATTCATACACATATATATTTATGGGCTATACGCTGAGAGCCCTCACGCAAACAAATATTGGTTATTGGTTATTCAACCTTTCTAGTGACGGGATAGCCCTTTTTATTATGTTGCCATCAGCTATTTGCGCAGGCATGACTCTTCCCATCATCACCTACTCTCTTATTAAACTTGGCCATGGAGAGCGAGAAATAGGAAAAGTGTATGCATTTAATACGCTCGGTGCAATTCTCGGTGTAGTAATTGCGGTACAACTAATCCTGCCCCATCTCGGCATGAAAAACCTCATTGTTATGGCAGCTTCCATAGATATCGGCATAGGCCTATTATTACTTTACTATTACACCCCTCTAGCTGAACACCGTCGCTGGAGAACCATTACCTTTAGTACGATAGGACTCGTAGGGATTATCGGTTCAGTAGTCAAACTAGACCCGCAATTAATTTCATCTGGAGTTTATCGAACGGGCACAATAGATCTAAACAACACTGTTATATATCATCAAGATGGAAAAACAGCCTCTGTTGATGTTGTCAATTATCAAGATCATTTTTTATCCATTAAAACCAACGGAAAACCTGACGCCGCCATAAGCCTCACTGACAAACCAACCCAAGATGAACCTACTATGATTCTTCTTGGGGCGCTTCCTTTGGCATTACACAGCAACCCTCAACGGATAGCCAATATTGGGATGGGTTCAGGGTTAACAGCCCATACCCTACTTCAAAGCGAGAAAGTTAAAACTTTAGATACAATTGAAATAGAGCCTGCAATTATTGAAGGTGCCAAATTATTCGGCACTAAGGTTAGTAATACATTTAGCGACCCAAGAAGCCGAATCCACATCCAAGATGCAAAAACATATTTCACTAGTAACAAACAAAAATTTGATATAATTATATCTGAACCGTCAAACCCATGGGTGAGTGGTGTCTCTGGGCTATTTTCTAAGGAATTTTACTCTTTAGTCAAACGCTACCTAAACGACAAGGGACTTCTAGTGCAATGGATGCATTTATATGAAATGGACGAACGCCTTGTCAGTTCGATAATGAAAGCAATATCTCAGAACTTCCTCAATTACACTGTCTACGCCGTAACTAATAATGACATTATAATCATTGCCCATGACAATAAGTCACAACTTAAAATTCATGAGCATATATTTAAATCCCCAGCGTTAGCAAAAGCTCTCAGCCACATCGAAATCGATAGCATTGCCGATTTATCACTCAGGCAAGCGGGAGATAAAAAGACTCTGGGCGCCCTTTTTAACTCTTATGATATTCCCGCAAATTCCGATTACTATCCCGTATTAGACGAAGGTGCAGTTAAAGCCAGGTATCTCAGAAGCTCCGCAAAACAATTATTAACCTTATATCGAGAACCTGCACCATTCATGGAAGTACTCGCACAATCCACATCAAAAAGCCGCATCCAACAACTAAGCCATAACGATAACATATATTTTGAAATGGCCAATGAAGCCAGAAACGCACGCTACTTGCATAACCACCTTAACGCCACTGAAACAAACACACCAAAGCCAAATACACTTCGCCATAACGCATTAGCGCTACGCACACTTAATGAAGTCAGGTCCTTGCGCAGCTACTGCATTGACGATGCAGTCGAAGAAGCATGGCTGCCGTCGCTACACAAATTAATGGAGATGACCCTACCCTACCTAGCACAACACGAAATGGGGAGTATATGGCAAGCAATAAATATGAATCAGTGCGGCAATCGAATATCGAAAAAAACACAGCAGTGGATAGCCCTATATATTGCAATATCACACAGAGACCACGCAAACGTAACATCTATCGTTGAACAGATCCTATCCGAGGAAGCAAGCATAGAATATGACCCTCAAAGAAACAATAGTACAACCCATGGCCCAAAAAACGCCATCCCAAAATCCGCCGAAAATGAATTAATGTTATTAAACCACATGACTTCATCGCTTGCTCTCAACAAACACCAAGCAGTTCTTGATATATGGAAGCGATATAAACATCACAACGTAGAGCGACTCGCATTTAAACTACTTGTCGCTCACGCAAAAGAACGCCTATAACTTGTAATCCCCCATATAAACCAGAAGATCTCTTTTATGCGGGGGTGCAAGGTGATGGTGGTGGGATACGTCTAGTTTGAAGACGAGGCTAATTAAAAAATAGCCTCTTTCAATAAACACCGTCTAAAACGAATAACCGCCAGTATATCAATAATAAAAATGCCACAAACTAATTCTAGAAAAAGATCCTACAGCCAATGCAACAAAAGGCTGCAGGATCATATTTTTACTTAACTTGGATCCACATCTCCATCGTAAGGTAGTACTGTAATTATGGAGCTAACAGCAATAACACCGTCTTCCCCTGTTAAGCGCAACTCGTATTCCCCTTCGATAGTTGGTACACGAAGATCAACTGCTCCAGCACCCTCTCCAACACGCAATGAAAAAATGGCATTACCCTCAGTAGTGGCTGCCCCGACTGGATAATAAGCAACTTTATCCCAAAACCCGCTACTCCCTGAATGAATTATTGGTAACGTTTCTCCAGCCTTAACAACAGCCTGGCCATAAACCCCAACAACACTTCCATCCAAGACATAAAGCTTTCCGCCGTCCGCCAATGTATCGCCCGTTAGGTTAACAAAGCGCATATCATAAACACCCGAGTCCAACGGTGCAGATAGAGCAACACTCCCTTCACTTGCATCCGCATTAACAACGACAAGGGGAGATAAATTATCAGTGCCTTCCTGATAAATACCAACAGTATTACTAGCAGTATTGGAACCGCTATAGGCTAGCGTTACTTGCTGCCCCGGTAGACCTAAGCGGGGATATGCATATAACGCGACTTCCGCAGGGTCTATAACAGCAACAACACCGCCATCAGCCATTAAAACATTACCGCTATTCACCATTTCCAAACCATAAACTCCCGGCACCAATCCAGGCAACTCTACCGTCGCAGCACCAAAACTTCCAATTCGGAATGAGCTTGCTTGAGGCTTGGTCACTATAAGATCTTCTAGCAAAACAGCCGCATCCCAAAATTGTGTTGACCCATCATACGTAATTGGGATGGGGTCGTTGGATTCAATAAGCTCTGGTCCCGAAATTGTTATGACGTCATAAGTGAGCGTGATCGTGCCAACCTCAGCCATGACCTCACCCTTATCGTTCACTGCTCTCACATCATATACACCCACATCAGTAGGCAGAGTAAGTAATGATACAGTTCCAGTTTCCGGAATACGAACATGCGCCAAATAATCAAGGCCTGACTGGCCCGCTTCATAAACTGCTAACTTATCCCAAAAATTACTAGTACCAGTATAAGCCACTTCTACCGCAGCCCCAGGAGTCGCAATCGAAGTCATGTTAACAACAGTATCATATGGCTCCACAGCGAATACATTACTTGTTGCTATGACGCCATCATCTGTATCGATCAAACGAGCGAAGTAATCACCACTTACCGTTGGCAAACGAATCTCCATATAACCAGACTCCGCACTAACTCGTACGCGCTGCAAATAGTTTGAGGGGTTGCTCTCGGTCGCATTATATATTGCAATATAATCCCAAAAATCAGTTGAACCTGAATAGATTACTTTATGGGTTTCGCCAGCCCCCACTATTAGCGGAACGTGAGCAGAGTTTTCGCTTACATCAATAACCCGAAGATAACTTTTACTAACCGCCAGTGTAACGCCAGCACTAGAGTATAATCTAACTTCATAAATACCATCTTCTGCAGGTGCGCTTAGCATTACCGACCCGGTGCTTCCAACGGCCAATTCAAATGAGTCTAATGGAGCGCTATTGTCCGTACCCTGTAGAAAGATACCTACTTTATCCAAGGATCCAGCAAAGCCTTCACTACCACTATACCCAATAGTTAAAGACTCATTCGGCACCGCTGTTGCGTGACCAACAAAAACAGCCACCTCAGTTGAATCCAATACACTAACGGCCTCGCCTTCAGCAATAAGCACACCATCAGAATTCGTAAATGTAAGGTTATATACTCCTGTAACGACAGGCGCACTGATCTCAATAACTCCTGACTCGACACCGTTCGTTATGGCTGATACTGCCGCAACATCCTGATCCTGTCCGACTAAAGATACCTTATCCCAAAAATCTGTAGAGCCCTGATAAGAGATAAATAATGTTTCGCCTGGCACAGAATTAGCCACAGTGCTAACGCCAACCGCACCATAACTCAGCTCAATTGTCCCGCCATTTAGAATAAGCTCATCATCATTATTAAGTAAACGCACTTCATACAAACCTTCCTCAGAAGGAACTTGTACCGAGACGGATCCTTCGAACGAATCTCCCAATCGCTTACTCTCTACTGCATCAGAATTATCTGTACCAGGAACAAAAAATGCGATTTTATCCCAGAAGTCTGTCAACCCTGAGTACGTTACCGTAATCTCTTCCTGTGGCCTTGCTTGATTTTTATTGAGGCTTAACGTTGCATCATAACCAACGACAGTGAATTCATGTCCCTCTGCAATGATATTGTTATCTGAATCAATCAAACGGATTTCGTAGTCGCCAGAAATAGTTGGCACCCTGAAAGTATTGGGTCCATTAGAACTACTACCCACCCTAACCCTATCGATCCATTTACTCGAATCCGTTTCACCAACGGCATAAATTGCCATATAATCCCAAAAATCTGTAGATCCGGAATAAACAAATCTAAGAGTCTCTCCCGCAACAGATTCATTCTGAATATAAACGGCTTGCTCTTGAGCATCCACTACACTGACGTGTATTCCTTCCGCAAGAGTGACGTTATTGCCATTTATTAAACGTAAGTCATAAATACCGGTCAATGTTGGCGCTACTAACTCCGCATAACCCACCTGCCCAGAATCTATGTTCGTTTGACTTAAAGGGCTGTTATTTGAGGCTCCCTGCTCGAACAAACCAACCCAATTTGAGTTATTTCCTCCGCTTTCAGCGCCGCTATAAGCAATAACAACGGTTTGTCCTGGCACTGCTATTTCCGGAGCAGAAAAAACACCAGGTACATCTGCCTCAAGCACGGCTACATAACCACCTGACTGTATTGTGTATTGATGATTATTAACTAAACGTAAATCATATACCCCTGTGACACTCGGTGCTTTAACAGAAACAGAACCCTGGCCAGCACCTGTACGAGTACTGGCGATATAATCGCTACTTTCTTGTGCATACAGAGCAACTTTATCCCAAAAATCAGTTGCCCCAGAAAAAGAAGCATCAAAAGATGCACCTGGAAGTACAATTGAATTGGCAAGAACAGATGCAGCACCATAATTCAATGTAATATTTGGTCCAGCAACAATGGTTTCTCCATTGTTATTTATCATCCGAACTTCAAATTCACCTTCCTCCCACGGAACGATAAGGTCAGCAACTCCTTCTGAATTACTTCCAATTCGTACATTAGTTAACGGTTCCGAATTAGGGGCCCCCACTCGAAAAGTTGCAACAGAATCCCAGAAATCTGTAGAACCACTATATTCAATTTCGATAACACCTTCAGGGCTAGTAGCAACAGTACTAAGAGAAAATGACGCATCATAGTCGGAGATAAAAATATTATCATCTATAACAATCGTTTCATTGTCACTGTTATACATTCGCAACTGGTACGCTATACCTTCTGCGGGAATATCGGTGGGCACTCGAAAGCTTGACACTCCAGTACCGACGCCAATTCGAACATTTGAAACAGGGCTCTCATTATTATTATCTGACGGAACAAATAAACCAACGTTATCCCAAAAATCTGTAGAGCCTGTATAGGAAAACTGTATGGTGCTTCCTGCAACAGTATCAAAAGAAGAGCCTATATCAGGCTCATCTATTGGCGAAAATGTCGCTCCTATTGTAGCGACCTTTGATACAGAATGAGAACATGTTGCATCAACTCCTGAGCAATCACCTGTCCAATTCATGAAAACATAATCAGGGTTCGCCGTTGCACTAAGACTGACCTCTGTACCCTTCTTATATTTCTTAGTACATTCAGTTCCGCAATCAATAAACCCATCAGCAGAAACAATAGAGCCACCTGTTGACTGGGAAACATTTACATCAAACTCCCCCCCGCAACCTGAGAGAAAAAAACCTGATAATGCAATTAACATTACACTTCGAAACAGTCCCCAAAAACCTCGTCGCAACAGCACGCCTCGACGAACATAAACTAAATTCTTATTTTGATTCTTCATGTAGTAACTTCCTATTACTGTTATAGCCAAAATATACGATTTGACATTTTCCTTGGCAGGCAGAGCAAGATATAAAAAATTCCCTTTATATTTGATCTCGAATACCCACAGATAAAGCTCGAGCACGGATGTGCTATTACACGAGCGACAAAAAACTATCCTGTCACGGGTTGTGATGTCAACAAAACAAAAAAATGACCATGAAAAAGACTTAACTTTGTGAACCAATCGCTCTTCCAGATAAAATATTCACCTCCATTCCCTTAAACTCCAAAACAACTTTATCTGCTAGAAATACGACCGTGATAACTCATTATCTTTTCATAAGATAAGTAACCGTAGTGGTAGAAACCTGAGACCCTATAGTATCGGCACCGTCATAAGTGGGAAAATGTTATTTACTTAGAAACTTATGATGGCGACATCGAGCCCTAAAACTAAAAAAAAGAGGACGCAACAATAATGTCAAGTCCCCTTAAATCCGTTTTTACGCTTACAATCAAATAACTTAATCCGTCAAAACACGAAAATAGTCGCTGACGGTGTTATTAGGTGTAGTAATTTCTACATGCAAGAAACCGCTACTAGAAGTTGCATCTGGATTCATTTCAACTACGCAGGTTGTGAAACCTGTAGCACTGCTATTAGATACTTCACAACTACTACCATCCGCAATTGTACCATTTGTTGATGTCATTTTAATTTTTGTGCCGCTTGGCAATCGACCATTAAAAATATCTGACACAGCAACAACTAACGTTGGGGTAGTGTTTAAATTGATATTTGTAGTATAGCTAGACGCCAAATATACATCACTCCCCAGAGGATAAACCCCTGTAAAAGCATCAGAACCTGATTGTAATATTGTGATAGCTGTCCATAAAGTAACTGGGCTTCTAGTACAGAAATTACTTTCCGCTAGACACAACGTTCCATTATATTTGCCGTTTCCATTTGGATCAAATAAACCATTACCATTCTCATCAAGATAAGTCTCATTATCTCCACCTTCCTGGTAGCACACGTTATCATCGCCATAACACATTGCGCCAACATCAGCAGCACCTGCATCAGCAGTACCATCTGCTAATTTTCCACCAAAAACACTATCTTCATTGTAATCAAAAAACGGTTCCCCAACATCAGAATATGCTTCACCCTCTGAGTAGAAACCATCGCCATCAGTGTCAGCAAACGTCTCCTCTCCGCCCTTTACGTAAGCTATAATCGATACTCTATTTCCATAAACCTGCCCTAAACCTCCAAAGCTTTTAGGAGACGTGGGCGTTGCATTAACCCGATTATTATATGAGCAAGGTATGCCTGAGGGTAGATTACCGCAAGGTAAAAGCCCATTAAAAAGTGTTCTTGTTATAACATTTGAGTCTCTGAAAGGGAGTGGTGAACGAGGTGCGCCACTCATCCAAACAACAGAACAACGGCTAGAAACTGTAGTACACGATGATTCTATAACACCAAACTCAGCTTCAAAAAAAACTTCTGTGCCGTCCACGACAAAGCTATTGGTTTCATCCCCAAGCTGAACTGTTACATTAACTTCTTCCCCATTCCAATTAAGCCCCTCTGGGTTTAGAGTATCGGCAGCAATACTAAAACTAAGATTATCTGGAATACCAGGCTCACCAGTAGTCTCAACCGAATCACCCGAGCTCGAACCACCGGTACTAGCAGCAGTCTCTCCTGAGTTTGTCGAACCATCATCCGCCGCACTACAAGCAGCAAGAAGCGAGGCCAGTAAAATAGCAGAAAAAAACTTTTTTCCCTGCCTCAGAACAACTCTACTTTCAAAACTCATAACTACTCCAATTTATTATTATACTTAAACGTGTGCGTCACCAATCTTGGGCTCTCAACACAATCCTTTTACCTTAAAAAAATTAACAATACCCTGCAAAAAAACACTCAAGCCCCGTGCGTATTTGAGCATCAGTCTGCATACGCACAGTGGCGACTGCGGTAATTTTCATACCAGGGGTGCCAGAAACCACATTTTTTTCACTTTCTGGCAAAAAAGCATCCATACTATCTAACGAATCGACGGCGAAAAGTTGGCTCATAAACGGTACGCCTGAATTGTATTTGTATGAGACACTTAACTGCAAGATATTTGCGTCTTGAATATTTACATTTAACCCGTCAATAACAACAGTATTCGTTGAACGGTATAGTAAATTATCATTGGGAATTAAACATTCTACATCCGGACAATCACCTTCGCCAAACTGCTGAAAGATCGCTCTATTTGGCCGCACCACCATAATTGACACTTTACTCATCTCAGCTGAATCAGTAATTAGCGCTCCGTCTTTAAGAGAGTCCGAAGCAAGCATTCTATAACGAACCTCTTGTTGAAATGAATCAAAAAAATCATTAGCTGGATTTGCCAACGAGTAAAAACCACTCGTTGACGCCATGCGGGCCGCCATTAGTGCAGCATACTCCAAGTTGGCTTTAGCCTGATAAATCAATCCCAAATGTAAAATCCCGAACCCCAAAAACATTAATGCCGGAAATGCGATGATTGTTTCTATCATTGCTGCGCCACTCATCGCTGAGCGTTTGTTATTTATTATTTTACGCATACTCCACCTCCCAATCAGGGCAATTTATCAGTTAAAGGCAAACACCAAGGTTTTATCATCTTGCGACCCATTAACAATACTTGCATCAATAAGAGAGTTAGCTTTTTCTAGCATTGACTTCCCCTTTACTGCCACCAACCTGCACATTTCATCGTCAGGTACAACATCAGATATCCCGTCACTCATAAGCATTATTATATCACCATCAAGCCAATCACTTTGCGTAAGTTCAGCCTTAACTTGTGGCTTTACACCAATAGCATTAGTAACAAGTGATTTAACCCTGTTATTACGCTCAACTTTCTTAGTTTGATCCGACGTTAGCTGTTCAATTTTTTGATCTCGAAATCGATATATACGACTATCTCCGATATTAAAACAATTCAACTTAACACCGTCACACCACGCTAACACCAAGGTACACGCCATTCCTTTGTGCTCACCTTCTTTGGCCCTTTCGTATACCGCTTTATTTGCCATTAATATACTTTCGAGAACAACCTGCTCAGTGATATCTACACCTGACAACGTATCATATAAGGTCTTAACCGTAGTTCTTGAAGCTTCATGTCCAGAAGGGCCGCCCCCAACACCATCGGAGACCAAAAAAACGCCTTTTGCAGGCAGCGCCAACAAGGCATCTTCATTGAACTCTGATCGAGACCCTTGTTTTGTAATAGTTACCGTTTTCAATTCGAAAATTTACCTATATATTCCCGCTGAGCTGCTTAGCCAGGCGCTCTAATCGAGTCGGTTCTGTTTTGTTTTGCGCCCCTTTAAATAGCTCGATTTCGCCTAATATCTTCGTGACGCTAGCCAGATTCGCTCCTGGGTCGGTTGTTGCACTGTAAAACTGAAAGTGTTGTCCCGCCAACACCAAATTAATCACCGCAAGGTTATAATGTGCCTTTGCATGACGCGGATTGGCTTCAACGGCTCGTTCAAAATAACCTCTCGCTAGCTCTAATTCATCCAGCCTAAAGTGCGAGTTGCCCAAACGATATAACGCTTTAACATGGCTAGGTCTTATCTCAACAATCTGCCCCCACAACTCTATAGATCGCAGGTACTGCCTTGATTGATACGCTGCTTCTGCCCTTCCAGCCCTTAATTCAATATCCTCATTCACGGCGAGTGAAGGGCCTTCTCTGGTATTAGAAAGCAAGGAACAACCAGATACTAATAAAACTGCACTGATAGAAACAAAAAACATCTTCCATTTAGCAATACTAAACATCATCCGCCCCAACGCTCATACCACGCTAGCTTTGAACTAGCCTTCGTATAATACTCCGTGCCTGGGGGTACCAAAGAAACAACTTCCTGCCAGAGTGCTTTTGCTTTTGATGCATTAACATACTCCAGTCGTAACGCTTTTCGATACAACTGCTTTGACTTCGCGTTAACTGAATCTAAAGCAATTTTGGCCGCTACACTATCACCCAATTTGACGGCTTTTTGCCACATCTTGTAAGCCTTGTGACTTTCACCTGCTTGAGATGCCACATTTCCTCTTGTCACATATTCATCTACAACTCTTATTACCACCTGGTCAGCATATAGACTTCGGGACTTTTTAAACAAACGTCCTTCTTTTTCAAGGAAGCGCGTCCAGTAGTTAAATGCACCATCTGAATTGCTCTGGGCATATGCCTTTTGACCCTTTACATAATCAACATACACCGCCGCGAGTGATTCATGTTTGCTTTTTAGCTTTGAGCGCAATTTGCTAGAAAGTTTTGAATTGTTTTCCAAAACTTTCATTTCCTTAAACAGTTCATCGGCATCGCCATCAAGATATCGAGGGTTTGCATTTGCCAATAACTTCTTTGCCTGACCAATAAACTTATTGAACTTTGGCTTGGGAGGAGCTTTTACAATAGGTTTCTCTACTCTCTTAATAGGCTCTATAACGGGGGTAAGAGAAATACTAGGAGGTGGTGCAGATAGCGCTTTTGGCGGAGCGCTATTAATCGACTGGGCGGCTGTTACTACAGGCGAGACTATTGGAGCAGCCTTTGGTGCAACAACAGAAGGTTTTGCTGGCGGAGCGTTTACAATATTATTGACTGATTGTGTGCCACTCATTGATTGGAAGGTAAAGGCTGCAACAGCACCGACAAAAACAACGCCTAACACTCCTCCAATAAGCTTAACTTTGCTTTTGCTTCCTTCTGAGAATGGGTCAGAACCAGTACCCTGATTAACATCATCAGAAGGTACCTGAACATCATTGCCTGTTGAAAAGGTTAAATTTTCTTCTCCAAGCTTTAGTATGTCACCCTCCTCAAGGATAACTCTGGATACTTTGTAACCATTCACCTTAAGGCCGTTTAAACTATCAAGGTCGTTAACAACAAAACGGCCAGATTGAAAAATGATTTCTACATGTTTTCGTGACAACCCTTTACCGGACAATACCAAGTCACATTCTGTACCCCTGCCCAAGACAAACGGAAAGGCGGTGATAGGATGCTGATCACCATCAGGCTCTATTAGGAAAGCTGATGCTTCATCCTCGTCAGAGTCCATATAAACTTCAGTTTTATCATTATCCCAGTTTTGGGTGGGATCGTTAGCACTTGAGTCAATAGACGGCGGCAGGCCATTTTTCCTCAAATCAATAACAGGTGTAGATTCTGGTAAAAAATCTTCAGAGCCTTGCTTCATGGTCATATCCTGACCCATCAAGAGGGCCGACTTTAGTTATTTTTGTATGTAGTCTCTATTCAACCAAACACTAGGGTCTGATCCAAGTAAATTCCTGTTCGCTTTGCGTTACCGGACGAAAGTTCTAGTACCTTTTTTGTGCCCTTAGGGGCAAGCGAGAAACGCATAGGTTTCATATCTGGTACGATCTTTAATACCTTATTGTCCTTATCTAGGTATACAACGTCAATTACAAAACGCATTCCGACAGTGTGTATACCTCCGCCGGGCTCAAATAACATCGCTTGCGTATCCTCTAAGCTAGAATAACTTAGCAACCCAACCAACCTAGTGGCCCAAGTATTTGCTCTTATAATTGAGAGCTGATTCAATGGGTTAGCTTTCATGCCTACTTTTTCATCCCAATGCCTATGATGCGAGCAGTCGTAACATTGACATTGGCAACATATCAATTTCTGCTAATTTCACGATTATAACAAAGGCTAAAAGCATAAAAATAATAGGAAATAAGAATGCCATCATGGGAATCAACATCTTCACAGGAGCTTTGTTGGCAACTTCTTCCGCATTATTGAACCGTTCAGCTCGCTTTTGCTCTGCTTGAGCCGTAAGTACATCAACAATTTCACCACCCGTTTCATCGGCCTGGTTCACGGCAGCAACAAAATTATTTACAGAATCGATGCTCATCCTTTCAGCTAAATCCAATAAAGCTTCTCGCCTAGATTTACCTGCCCTTGTTTCCCTTAATAATTTCGCAAATTCTTCCCTGACCGGCCCGGTTGGTAAACTTGCAATTGCCTGGCCCAATGACGTTGAATAGTTCAAGCCAGCTCTCATGGACAACACTAGGAGATCCAACAAAAAAGGAAATTCTTTCGCTACCGCCCTTCGACGCGCTCCTACTTTATCTGCAAGCCATATATCGGGATAAAAGAATCCAACAGGGACAGTCGATGCCAAAAAAACAAACGCTTCTGGCCCCAAATCTTGATCAATTTTATATACCGCCGCTGAAACAACTCCCCCGACAATCATACACACTAACTTAAGTGTTACGAACTCATGAGGCAATATTGCATAGTTTTGCCCCGCAGCACTGAGCTTTTGATGTAACGACTTGTAATATTCATCCCTCATCAAAGAACGCACATCTGTCGCAAACAAGCGCACAAAAGGTTTGAAAACCTTAAAAAGTACAGGAGGGGGATCGCGCCACTCCGTTGAATCTACCGGTGGTTTAGTCCGAATAACAAGGCGTGTTAACGTATACGTACCTACTGCAATAGCTATCCCAGCAAATATAGCAGGAATATATGAGCCAAATTCAAACTGGCCAGCCCACAATAACAAATCATCAAATATCAATGGTGACCACCTTCTTAATCAATATCGCCCCCATTAATGCCATAGTCCCCATTACACCAAGCCAAATCCAACCCAACTTAGAAGTGAATAGTAAATTCATGGCTTCAGGTTCAAGTTTAAAAAATACATACCCCATAAAGACAGGAAAACCCATTGCGAGGTTACCTTGCGCTTTCCCCATTGACGTGAGAGCACGAACTTTACCCTCAACTTTCGATTTCTCGCGTAAGGTATGAGAAAGTATCTGTAAAGTTTCACCTAAATTACCACCCACTGCCCTTGATATTTTAATGGCGGAATTCATAAGAACAACTTCCTGTCGCCCAATCCGTTCTGCAAGATCATCCAAAGAGTCGTTAAGATCATGCCCCACTCTATTTTCTACCATTACCTGAGCAAACTCTTGCGCAATAGGCTCCGGTTGATTTTTAACAACTTGCTGCATCGCTTTAATTAGGTTTAGTCCAGAATTCATTGATGATGACATTGCAGCGAGTGCGTCAGGAAGCTGCTTAATGAAACTATCGGACCGTCGCTCTTTCATAATGCTCAAAATAATAGGCGGTGCAAATAGCACTATGCCAACAACAGTAAGAGCAACCACTAAATTGGTAACGATAAAAATTAATGGGCCAAAAAATATAGCGAGCACCATTGTCATCGTAAACACCTGAGATGGTTCTACTAATACCACCACATCCCTCAAACCTTTATCTACCTTTAGATAAAAACGGCGTTTGTATAATGAAAAAATATCTCTCCCTATACTATTCACAAGGAAAAACACACAGATACAAAAAATCATAGCCAACAAGAATATAAATATTTCAGCATTTTTATGAAAAAATGGTAAAACGCTATTAACTAGCTCCACGCTTGATCCAACCCATCAATATCAACTTCAGCATCTTCAAATATAGACAAGTCCATTTCCTGCCCCTGAGACGATAATTCTCTATAGAAGTTGGGAACATAACCCGTAGCAGAAAAATACCCCATAATCTTTCCGTTCGAATCAATACCTTTTTTATTAAACTCATAAATAGATTTTAATAAAATATTTTCACCATCAAACCCTACCACTTCCATAATACTTGTGACTTTTCGAGTCCCATCAGCCATCCGGTTTTGTTGCACCAGTATGTCAACTGCAGATGATATTTGCTCTCGTATTGCTCTAGATGGTAGGTCGACACCAGCCATCATTACCATAACCTCTAATCTAGCCAAGAAATCTGCCGGAGAATTAGCATGGCCCGTGCTTAAAGAGCCATCATGACCCGTATTCATTGCCTGCAGCATATCTAATGCTTCTCCCCCTCGACACTCTCCAACAACAATACGGTCAGGACGCATTCGTAATGAGTTTGTCACCAAATCTCTTATACTTACCTTCCCTTTTCCTTCGGCATTTGAGGGTCGGCTCTCTAAGGAAACTACGTGAGGCTGGTTTAATTGAAGCTCTGCAGCATCTTCAATTGTTACAATGCGCTCAGTGGAACCTATAAAGTTAGACAGAATATTTAACAACGTTGTTTTTCCGGAACCGGTTCCGCCGGAAATCATTATGTTTTGATAGTTATTTACACAAGACCGTAGAAAAATAGCCATATCTTTATTAATTGATTCGTATTTGAACAAATCATTCATATAGAGCTTTTTCTTAGAAAATTTTCGTATTGTGATGGTTGGCCCATTCAAGGCTAACGGAGGAATAATTGCATTTACCCGGGAGCCATCTTGTAATCTAGCATCCACCATCGGGGAGCTCTCATCGATACGCCTACCTAATGGAGAAACAATTCTATCGATGACCGCAAGTAAAGAATGCACACTGGTAAAACGACTTTCCGCTAGCTCTATACGCCCCTTTTTTTCTACGTATATCTGATCAGGACCATTGACCATTACTTCGGTCACATCCTCATCGTCTAGCAATGGCTCTAGAGCACCAAGTCCCACAGCTTCTGCTACCACCTGTCGTTGAAGCTCTTCTTTTGTTATTCCTTCAGGTATCTTGTCAACACGCTCACGAATAATATCCTGAGTTGCCTTAACCGCCTCAACCCGCAAATCATGGGCACTCATCTCCTGTAAATTGCCGCGTTTACGGAGATCCAAATATTCCAAAATCATTGAATGGACGCGGCGCTTAAGATTTATTATCTCTTCGCTTTGCTGTATTACTGTAGACTTTATATTAGTCCGATCTTCACCGCCGAAGAAATCTAGATCCTCGCTTTTAGGAACTTCTTTAATTTTTAGCCTAAGATCACCAAAGGATATCTCTTGACCTGCTTGAAGCATCAACGACGATTCCAGACGAGCCCCTTCAAACCAAGTACCGTTAGTACTACCTTTGTCCGTTAACTGAGCAGAATTTTTTTTTACAAAAAGCTCAGCATGAACCCTAGAGGTATGACCATCGTTTAGGAGAACATCGCATTGATCCCCCTTGCCCAGTAAATACACACCCGTATCAAATTGGTAGCTAACAATGTTGCCACTTGAGTCTTCAATTTCAAAATCTAGCATACTCCCCCCTCCCTCAAGCCCACCTAATCAAAGATGTTCCAGCCTTTAGTTTCATCGCGGGCGGTTCTGCTGAGATTTCTGCCGTACTCCATTAAGTCTACATTTAACTTTCCTTCCGGATCCATCAAATGCGGAGTTACAAATATCATCAATTCAGTTGTTTGATCCTGAAAGTCTCGAGACTTAAACAGTTCGCCTATAATAGGGATACTACCAAAGCCAGGTAAACGGGTTATGGATTTAGAATCTTCAGATTGCAGCATACCAGACACCACCATCGTTTGACCGGATAAAACATTCATTTCCATTTTTGTTGAACGAGTAGTAAAACCAGGTATACCGAGTACGGAAACACTTTCATCTACAGCACTAACCTCAATTTCCAATGCTGTTGCAATAAAACCATCAGGATCTGCAATGGGCTGCATATTTAATATGACACCCACCTGTTTAAAGGTAACTGATACCGACCCATCTTGATTTGTTACGGGTATAGGTATTTCTCCTCCCGCCAAAAACTCTGCCTTTGAACCACTTCGAGTAACAAGCTTGGGTTGTGCCAGCACTCTCGCAACACCTTCGTTTTGTAGCAACTGTATAGTGGAACCGAGAGACGTAGTAATACCGATTTTGCCACTATCAATACCATCATTAAAAGATATCAGTGGTCCGACGGCATCAGAACCCCATTGAATACCAATTCTTTTTGCATCGTTTCTTCTAACCTCAACCACCTGAACATCAAGCATCACCATCGCTGCTAGACTGACTGCTGGTTTGACTACATTAAAAACCACTACACCTTTAGCAATCTCTGCAGCTAGCTTTTTCTTCATGTCATCAACAATCACGGCGTCTTGCTGCCGAAGAACACGCCCTTCAATGAAAATAATCCCGTTCTCTTCTCTAGCATTAACGCCTTCTACGTCAGCCAGCACTATATTGGAAATCTCCAATATCTGTACCCAGGAATTATCTACTACTCGTAACAAGAAACGTTTTTGATTACCTTGCGCAGTCCATACTCGTAGATCCGTTACACCAGCCTTCAAACCGGTCAACAATATTTCATCAGGCCCAGTAGCTTGAGCATTCGCTATATCAGGATGTCCAATTGACACCCTGGATACGGAGGGATAGGGAAGAAGCGTTGTTTGGCCCTCAACAATGGATACAGTGTCAGAATAAGCCTCTGAAAAAGCCGTAGGAACAAGGCTTATCCAAAATATTAAAGAAAAAACAAATGACGAAAGTGGGTTTCGCAAAAGACGGATTGATAACATAAAACGACATGTTCCTTAATTTTTATTATTTATGGATATATGTCCAAAATACCATTGCTTAAGATCTAGTACCACCTTTAATAAGCTCAAAGCCCCAACCTGTTGCTCTTTGTGGTGATGGGGCGGCTTGTTGTGGGTTATCGATAAGATTATCAATAGTCACATAGTCATCAAAGCCCGAGTCCTCATCTTTTGTACCGCGTAAAACGACAGCTAAGTCACCAACAGACTGGCCGTGAATAACTCTAGTTACGTTAAGTGGTGACAACCCTATAGTAATTTCACTATATTTCTTTTGCTTTTCTAGTATGCCGTCATCGATATCCTTACCGGTTGCCAAAACACGAACATTCTCAACCAATGGAACTGTACGATCTCGCTCACCGTCTTTAAGCGTTATGTAAAGATCAACGCTATCTCCAGGGTTTAAAAACCCAGACATAGTATCAAGTGTATCAACAGGAATCGTGATCGCACGCTCCCCCTCTTTTAATAAACTTGCTAAGCCGTCAACTTTAACGGAGTTAACATGAATTTTTAACACCGGCTCACCCGCTTTCACTGCATGGATAAGTTGACGCCCTTCAACAGATCCAAATTGGCCGGGGCGAATGGCATCACGCGGAACATAAACACCTGGAATTTGGCGAATTTGAGCAGTGGCGGGAGTCAATAGCTCTCCCACAGCCAAATCTCTTGAAGCCACGACAACACTTACAGCTTGCCGCTCTTCATCAAAACCAGACTTATAATCAGTGACTTGGGTATCAATATAATTTTGTGTTAAAAACCAACCCGCACCACCAGCCAAAACGGCACCAAAAAGAAGAATAATTGTTAATTTATTATTAGATTTCATTTTTTATCACCAAACTTCGTTAAAAATGATCACATAAAACCATTAAGGCTTATATATCTCATCTGAAAAGGTTTCCTGCTTATTATGTATAGCTTGAACCAAACCAGGCATAGCTACATAGTCGCTGTTTGTTCTTTCTAGGACAGCCCCCTTTCCAAGTACATTCACATCCGTTTCCAGCATTCCGCCTTTACCTGTAGCCCCGTCAACACTTCCACCGAAAATCGCATACCACACAAATAGACTTAAAAAAACAGAGGCTATTATGTACTCAGCCATTACCTGCCCTTTTTGTTGTCTATTCAATATTTGCTTCATTCAAATCTTCTCTATTTCACCCAATGAACCATTATATGGGTTTTATTTTTATTTGACCCAGACAACTGTTTGATCGTAACCTGAACCAATTGAGAGCCTTTTTGGAAATGACGAACTGAGGTTCGTTGTCGCTCGTTTTGGCTAAATACCAAGCCCCAGCCTGAACTGTTATACTGATTCTCATAGTATCGCGTGTTAAAATCAACGCCTTTATTGCTATCAAACGTAACCGTCTCGGATCTTCGCCCAGCATCGCGGCTTTCAACGATATTGATAATATTACTTGCCGGTGGTTTTGGAACCTTAGTTTTACGGTTATTTCTATGCCTATCAGACACTTCCGTTACGACTAGCTTACCGGTTATAACGCCATTTTCTTTTCGATACTGAACCGTTGAGTAAAACCCGTCGAGTTCATGGCCAATGATTTTATTACGGCCCCAGTCTTTGGTTTTATATTGTCCATGCCCTTTAGATTTCCACAGACGAATATAAAAGCGCTCAAGTTGACGCTCAGTACCTCTGTACTCAAATGTCTTAATAGACATCGGAATGCCATTCATCGCCATTTGATTACCGACCCACTGCCACGTTGCACCTGGTGGAACCGGTAGCTGAGGCAAATCTGCCGTTAATGGGTCGTAGCTTTTACTATAAGATTGGCTTGCTCCAATAATAAGTCCCAAAAATAAAATAAGTCTAATACACACTAGAGCAACACCGAATATTAATCGTTAAATTCCCCGAGGTACGACGGAAGAATTCTAGACTGTTCGTTAGCTGTCGTATTCACCCCCTCATCTCCCATACCCAAAGACATTTCTTTAAATCCTCCAAGGTAACGAATTGCACCAGATCCGAGATTAACATCGCCAAAAGCGATAACCCCTCGTTCAAACTGTTGCAGTGGCCTCCCATCTAGTGCGACGCCCGTTACCGTTTCCTTAAAAGCAGCTTCAGATAATGCCTGTGCAGAATCATCATCAGCAAAACCATTGGCTATAATTGGAGCACTTTCCGTCAAATTAAACCTATTTAGATTAGCAACCTCATCTAAAGGTTTATCTAAGTCAGTATATTTAGCCTGCTGGTAATTAAAAAACTCTACCAACCGGAACAATGAAGACGACGAATTTAGCGGCACACTAATTTGCGAAGACTCAATAACACTTTGTCCCAACCCCGCCGCGGTCGCCATTCCTGACTGAGTTCCGGTATTATGTATAGCTCGAGCTAATTCACGCGGCACAAACTCAACGCCAGCATTTGTATCAACAAGGCTCACAGGGTTTACCGAGCTTTCCATACCTGGACCAAAATCCGTCCAAGGTCGAGTTAAAATAAGTTGATTAATATTTTCCTTAATATGATCCCGAATTTCTCCAGTGTCCCACTCCCCACCACGCGTTTCATCTATGTAAACAGTTCTTTCCCAACCGGCAAAACGAGCAGCCTTACTGGCCGTGAGCTGAACATCAAGTAGATTAGCAAAAGATGCTATCGTCAGAATCATGGGTACTAGCACAGACGCAACGACCAAAAATTCGGTCATTGATTGCCCTTTTGCTCTTACAAAACCATGATTACTTCCAAATGTTTCAGACATAAACACCTCAGTTTATAAAACTAGACGTATTTGCTAAACTAGCAGACCAAAATGGGTTAAATAGGTTTGGCATTTCACTTTCACCCGACTCAAGCTCCGCAAAACCACTATCACAGCTCCCATTATGATTAATATCAACGCAGCGAGGCCGTTGGTAAAAAATTCTTGCCTCAGATAGAGCTGTTAGCGAACGTTCATCACAGTTACTGCCGAAGCGAGTTTGGTCATCATTCCACTTCTCGACCTCTTCTTGAACATCATCATTCTCTACACCGAGCAAGTCATTACAGTTTTTTGACTGCGTTAAAAATGCAGTTATGGTTGCCTGGGTACTTGTAGGATTAAGGCGAGCATAAGACTGAATCCCGTTATATTGACCATTTTTTATCGCATCACAATCAACACCGTCATCACAAACCCCTAACACATCCATTAAGCTTGTTAACGCAGTCGCCACAACGGCAGAAACCGTATTATTTGCAAAAGCATCACCAACACTCACAGCATCATTTCTTCCATCAGCATTAACGCTAAAAAGCACACCAAACGGCCCTTGAGCCCCCTGTATGTTGTCACCGAGATCAGAGCTGTCATTTAAATCTGATGAAGACCAATTAACTTGGTTGTTTGCATTATCCCAAACAGCTTCCGTAGAACCTGTTCTCGTTAGATTTGTTCCCAAGGACCACAATGTAGTATAAGCACCCGCTGCGCCCCGATTAGTCACCCAATCCCTAGAAGTTGCGTTAAGCGCAGAACGATTCAACATATCCATCAAATCTCCACTATCGGCAAAAGGTTTATCTACACTTCCTGGTGGATTTGCATTACCGTTACTTTTACAAAAGCCATTCATAGAATTGCCTTTTGCTATATTTTCATTTCGCCTGTTTTCATCAGAATTACCAGGATTGGTATCTTCCCCTGGCCTAGCAAACATAATCATAGAACACAGCAATGATTTGTCGGTTGCATTTTCTGCTTTAGCTTTCAGATCAACATCAGACCCAGCCATAATAGAATCTAACGTATCTGAATCATTTATCGAAATAGTTATACCGTTGCGTTTTACATATTCTCTCGCAACCCCTGTCATAGCATTATCAATTGGGGAATCTGCTCCCGATGCCATGAGGGCTTTATATTCAGTTTTTTGAAATTCACTATACATTCCATTGGTTGCATCAACGGCTAAGACATAAGCACCGCCAATCACTTCCATCGTTTCCTGCCAAACACCCAAACCAGCCCCAACATTAAAATAGTTCAGCGCAGTACTTAGCAATCCACCACCAATACCACCCAAACCAGTGGTGAAAGTATCTTGAACGAGATTGACTTCGGTTTGATAGCTAACCATATGCCCAATTGCTACTTCGTTAGCAATCATTGTACGGTTGGTATACGCCATAAAGTTAAGTTGGCGAGAAGCAACAAGCGCGCCTGAATAGGCTGCTGCATCGGCGGCGTTTACGAGATTAATTTTCTCAGAAACAGCGCGATTAGAATTGAACATCATAAAAAAAACAACCGCTGACACAGCCATCAGGCCCATTCCAGCGACAATAACCTGGCCTTTGTTTTTTTTATGATTTGACCAATATTGAGCATTCATGACAGATAGTAGTCAGGGGGAAGGCTAGCTCCCCCCCAAAAATACTATGGATTGTCACGTGTAACAGCACCAGTCGCTAGAGTATCTTGGTTAGAGTTAAAGTTAGTTAACGATGTATTTACCGCTGCATCAGCCAATGCTACCGTACCTGAAGTAGCCGCTTGAGCACTTGCAACATCACTAGCCGCTTTAGCGCCGCCGCCAATTTCACTCGCCAGTACTGCAACCTGGTTACGCGCCGCGCCGCCAAATAGACCCATAACAGCAATACCTGCAACAGCAATCAATGCAACAATAATTAGGTATTCTGACATGCCTTGACCGCGAACGTTCTTACGTGTATTCATTTTCATTATTTAAGCCCTTTTAATTTTGTATTTTTAGTAGTTAACATCGCGCTATGGCAACGTTTTTATTACAACAAGGTTTTTTATTGTAAGACGTTTGATTGTTCTGTCTTAATTGCAGTTCATATCATTCGTCTGGCCGACTTCAACCTTAGGATCATTTTCATGCAGGTCGTCATCTGGATCACATAGTTACATAAGGGGAAATTATGTCAACCCCTTGAAAGTAAAACAGTCGTTCTATTTTTGTTCTATTGTGCCTTATGAGAAACCGTTAACTAAACTCACTAGTTTCTTTGGAAAATTAATTCACATTAAATCAGTAAGATACAGTAAGAGGTGTAATGTAGATTGCATGCCGTTGCCGGGTGTGTAGAATACGTTCATTGTGCGATTTAACAATACTTAACAGAAAGTTACCTGTTGATGCACATTTCACTCTATTATTGAGAGTGTGATAATAATAACACTAAACAAATAAGCCTAGACGGATCTAACCAAGACCAGGTTTGACGGGGACATAATTTACAATGAAGCTATCCGAGCTTTTTAGGTGGCGTAAAAAGAAGCCAGCACAACCCAAGGCTGCGCCAAGACCCGCGCCAGCCCCCAAAGCAAAAGCCGCTGCCTCGAGAAAACCGGTTAAGTCCAACGCAGAACAAAGCTTACAAGCTATTAAACCTATCAATGTGAAACTTAATATCGGCCAATACCGATTAGAGCCTTTCACTGAAGGTGGTGTTTGTGTGGTAATGAAAGGTATTCCCAAAGAAGCAGGAAAACCCAAACTTGCGGTAAAACTTGTTAGAGAACAGTGGCTTAATCATGCAGCAGTGCGCCGACAATTCTCAAACGAAAGCCAAATCGTTAAAGAGCTACACCACCCTTTTCTTCCCAAATATCTATCTCGCGGATTGATTGATGGCAAGGCATATTACGCTTATGAGTTTATTGAAGGGGTGCCTTTAATAAACCTTTCTCAGGAAAAAGATCGTTTCCCTCCAGAGCTTATTAAAGATATTGCTACTAATATAGTTAAGCAACTTTTAGAACAGCTTGTTCACGTACAAGAGCGCTTAAAACCCGTTGCCCACGGCGACATTAGCTCAGAGAACATTCTTATTGATAGCAAGCAACGCATATACCTCGTTGACTTTGGTTGCTCTCATTTTGTTAAGCAAGCCCATAAGGATAGCTATCAGTGGCTAGCCAAACCTTCATTTATTTCTCCTGAGCAAGCAAAAGGCGAAATATGGGATCACCGCAGCGACCTCTACCAGGCTGGCATTCTATTTTATGAATTAGTGAAGAGTCGTCGTTGGAATGTTGGTAAGTCTAAACGTGAGAAGGTTTTGTTTGCGGCATCAAAAGAAAAGCCTAGCGATACGTTTCTTGAAGATATTGTTGGGATAGAAATTTCCACCGTCGTTGCAAAACTACTAGATCCTAACCCTAGAACACGACACCAAACCGCAAAAGAAGCGTTAGCTGACTTTGACGCGATCACTAAATAACGCCACCTAGCTAAAAGGCAAGATGGCGTTTAGCATTATTCTATCCTAACACCCTTATCAAATCGGCACGGTGATGTCTGACCATCGGCGGTGCAGGTTCCTCTACCGTTTAACTGGCTTTGGCTAAAGCTTCCAACGTACTTGCTGCCATCCGGCCAGCTAAAGGTTCCCCGCCCTTCCCTCGTGTCTTCAATAAAATCACCAATATAGCGCTCACCAGACGGCCACTGCAACGAGCCCTTGCCTGTGCGCTTACCATGTTTAAATTCACCGTCATAAACACGCCCATCTTGCCAATAGTACTTTCCTCTGCCTTGCATAATGCCTGAGATAAATTTACCTTCGTAGCGATTACCATTTGGCCATTGCATTGTTCCATTACCATTGGGGGCATCATTCCCGAACTCCCCACTATACAGCTCGCCGGTAGCCCATTTCATAGAACCTCGGCCAGCCTTCTGATCCTCATCAAACTCGCCATCATAGACACTACCATCAGGGTAACTGGCCTTTCCGCTACCATGCTGTGCGCCTTGCAGAAACTGACCGTCATAGCTTTCGCCATCAGGGCTTAACAAGCGCCCTCGTCCCGTTCGCTCATCGTTAATAAACTGTCCTGTATACTTTCTACCATCAGGCCATTGATAAGAGCCCGTTCCGTTTTTCTTATCACTACGAAACTCTCCTACATATACACGCCCATCACTCCAGGTATAGGTACCATTCCCATTCTTTTGACCATTTACAAACTGGCCCTTATATACACTGCCACTTGGCCATTTATAGGTTCCGTCACCACCATACTGGCCATCTACCCACTGCCCTTCATAGGTTCGGCCTGCATTGTCAGTAAATACCCCTAAACCGGACATCACATCGTTTATCCAGTCGCCCTCGTATCGATCATCATTGGCCCATATATAAACACCAAAACCTTGTTTTTTACCTTGAATGATTTCCCCACTAAACCGAGCACCACCATCAAGCACAACAAAGTCCCTCTTGGGCGTTTGCTGGCTTGTATTTGCAGACGACTGACTCTGCTCTCCCGGTGACGTTCCTGTGTCATCACAGGCCACAACCAATAGAGATACCGAAATAACAATTGCTGATCTTAACAAACTCAAATTTCTCACCTTAGTGACTTACATTAGTGACTTATCATTAGCGATTTACATTAGTGATTTACATTCACTCTAAATACTAGCTCTTTGCTGGCTTGATGCCACTCATTTCAAGCTCTTCACGCCCGTCATCCCAGCCAGCTTCCCAGCTGGCCACCAACACCTCTAAATCATAAGGGGCGCTTCTGGGTGTGCTTCCGGTCAAGCCGTCCTTATGGCCTTGCTCATAAGCCTCATCGAGACCCACATGCCACTGATGCTTTTCATCCATCTCAGAATCAGGTCCAGCTGAGTGGGCAAGCCCAGCGATGCCATCAACACCACCGACTGAACCATCAATTCCAGCCAACACATCCGGGGTAGGCTTTCCTTTTAATGCCGACTTCAAGCCAGACTCAACGTCATGTAATATATGATACGCCGCAGGCACAAGTATTAAGCTCACGACGGTAGCAAACATAACCCCAAACGCCAGGGACACCGCCATTGGGATAAGGAACTGGGCCTGTAAACTTGTTTCTAGCATCAACGGGGTTAGGCCGCCAAAAGTAGTTAGGGATGTCAACATAATAGGTCTAAATCGAGCAGCTCCCGCCTCTCGAATCGAATCCATTAAGCTTTGGCCTTCCGCTCGCTTTCTGTTGATATAATCCACTAATACAAGATTATCGTTAACCACAACCCCACTTACGGCGATCATTCCTACCAAGGACCACAAAGTAACTTCCATGCCTAACAGCAAATGACCAAGCAAAGCCCCTATCAACCCAAACGGTATAGCAAACATAACCATCAGTGGCTGCGAATAGGATCTGAACAGCGTGGCCATCATCACGTACATGCCCAGCAACGCAAAGAAAAAGGACGTTTTCAAATAGGATTGAAATTCAGCTTTGTCTTTTTGAGAACCGGCCACAGCCCAACGCATACCAGGATAATTATCTGCAACACTGGTAAGAAACTCTGCTTTAATGGCGGTCATCACCTTAACTTCTGAACTAATGCTATCGTCGATTTTTGCATTCACCTGGATAATACGTCGCCGATTATGCCGTTTAATATAAGCAGCACCCACACCGTATTGAATATCAGCAACGGTAAGCAGCGGAACACTACTCCCGTCTCTCAAGCGGATATACATATTTTCCAAGTACCACAGAGATGAGCGCTCTTCTGCAGGGTAGCGAACAACAACTTTAACATCGTTCTCTCCGCGCTGAAGATTTTGAACCTCGGCACCGTGATAAGCCTGCCGAACCTGCGCTGCGACTTCATCTAGACTCAACCCCAAATTTCTCGCAACAGGTTTTAGTTCTATCTGAAGCTCTTGCTTGCCTTTTTGGAACGAATCAGTAATACCGTAAACACCATCATATTCTGCTAACCTAGCTTTTAACCCTTCTGATGCTGCCTTCAAATCTTCCAAACTATTTGATGACAACTCCAAGTTAACGGATGAACCCGTTTGGCTTAGCGTTGACTTAAACGTCAATTCTGTTACTTCTGGTAAATCCCCGACCTTTTTACGCCAAAGGTCAGTAATCATAGTTCCAGAAATCTTCCGGTTCTCGGATGCCGCCAGCTCGATAACAATACTTCCACTTGTTTCGTTAGCGTAAGTGGTAAATATGTGGAGGATTTGCTCCTCGCCCGTCTCTTGCTTTAATTCACGCTTTATCTCGAACGCTGCATTTTCGAGAGTTTTAATACCTTGGCGCACAACAGCAATCGGAGCGGCTTGTGCAAATGTCACTTCAGAGCGTGCAGTATCCCCTTCGATGGTTGAAAACATTACCAATTTCAACCAACCAGAGCCCACCAACGCGAATGCGACAATTAAAATGGCGATAAAAGAAAACAACGACGTATAACGCCACGTCAAACATTTCTCCAAGAAAGGCTTATATACATTATCGATGAAGCGCTCTAAACCGTATGAAAAACGCGCCTGAAGTTTTCCTAATACGGGAATATTATCAATATCATCGCCCTTGGTGCCCGATAAGTGTGCAGGCAAAATCAACAATGACTCTAGCAACGAGAAAATCAACGTGGCAATAACAACAATAGGAATAACCTGCATCAACTTACCTTCTGGCCCTGGTAAGAAAACCATCGGAAGAAAAGCAATAATGGTTGTTAACACCGCAAACACTACGGGTTTCGCGACCTCTTGGGCTCCCAATATCGCCCCCTTTAACCCGGTCACACCTTTACGATGCAACGTAAATATATTTTCACCCACAATAATGGCGTCATCTACAACAACACCTAGCACCAATATAAAGGCAAACAAAGAGATCATGTTTATTGAGCCACCAAACAACGGCAACAACCAAAAAGCCCCCATAAACGAGATAGGAATACCAAGACTTACCCAAAATGACAAACCAAAACGCAAAAACATCAACAGAATAACAAACAACAATGCTAGCCCACCAACGGCATTCTCTGTTAACAAATCCATCCGGCTTTTAAAGTAGACTGAAGAATCTTGCCACACTTCTACCTTAATATTATCAGGTACATACGTTCTAGGGTTCGCAACATATTCTTTAAGCGCACCAGAGATATCCAAGATATTCTGCTGGCCAACACGATATACGCTTAACGCTACCGCTGGTTGCCCATTGAACTCAGCTGATGACAACCCAGCTTTAAATCCGTCTGTAACATTTGCAACATCACGAACCAGGACTTGAGCACCATCAGGCAATGCCCGAACAACAATTTCTTCAAATTGATCGCCCCAATACACCTGCCCTTTGGCTTTGATAGAGATATCACCTTGAGCTGTTTTAATTACCCCAGTTGGCAAATCAAGCGAACTCTGCCGAACAGATGCGGCAACCTCGGTAAAGCTAAGCCCATAGCGCTGCAACGAAGACTCAGAAACTTCAATCGCAATTTCAAACGGCTTACTTGTTGTGTGCTCAACCTGGCTAATCGTATCTAAAGCCGTTAAATCACTCTTGATATTCTTGGCAATATTCTTTAACGATCGCATGTCTGCCGGGCCAGATATCAACACGTAAGCAACAAGGTTCCGTACAGATATTTCCTTAATGATTGGTCGCTCTACATCACTAGGGAAAGTACCAATCCCATCGACACGCGCTTTTATTTCATTAAGTACTTCTTTAACGTCATAACCATACGCTATCTCTACCGTTACGAGACCTAAGTGCTCATTGGCTCTAGAGTCTAAGGACTTGATGCCCTCAACATCGTATACGGCAGATTCAATTCGAGTAATGACCGACTTTTCCACGTCTTCTGGGGAAGCACCAGGATACGCTACAGTGATAGTAATTAAATCTAACGATATATTTGGTAATATTTCTTTGCGAGCACTGTCTAATGAAAGCGCCCCAGCAATTAAAACAAAAACCATTAGAAGGTTGGCAGCAACCTTATTTTCAGCGAACCAAGCGATAACTCCATTCATTGTGCGGCTTCCGCTAATGGTCGTGGCGCAACAGCCTGACTAACTCCGATCGTTGAAGCAACCTCTTGTGCCGCTTCGACCTGCTCTACCGGAGCCACCGACGGAGCAGCATTCGAAACAGTGTTCGAAACATTGCTCGAGACATTGTTCGCAGCAGCTTCATCCTCCGCTATAAGAGCCGCTAGAGGTGACATATCATCCGTAACAGGTGCTTGTTCTGCGACAACCGGAGTAACCTCCTCAGCCACTTCATCTTGCCGTATCTCATTTATCGCTTCTACGGATGAATTTACCGACTCAACAATATTTTTAACGTTGTCTACAAGCTTTCGCTTGGTAGTCTCATCCATTTGATCCATTGCAGCTTTTGCCTGTTGCGCAATGGCTCGCATTTTCTCATTTGATATTTGGTCAGTAGTAAAGCTTTTAGGCTTAGGCTTTTGTGTGTCTGCAGATACAGCAGAAGCACGTTGTTCTTGCAAAAGCTGCTCTCTTACCTTAACAGCACCACTCATCAAATCATTTGTTCTAGCTGGGGCGTCACCCTGCTCTAGAGGAGCTGCCAATTTAGTCCTAACTTGCATTCCTTCTACAGCAATATCCAGCTGGCTAAGAACAACCTGTTCACCATTATTTAGGCCGCCGTTCACATAAATCTCATTTTTACCTTTATACATCACATCAACTTGGCGTCGAAACAGACGCTTATCGGCATCAACTAACCACAACTGATTGCCATTACGGAGCGCTCGACGAGGTACCGTAAAAACACCTTGATGATAACGACCTGCTATTTGGGCCTCCACAAAGGTACCCGCAGAAAGCGGTGGTCGATCCGGCTGATTAACATCGCGGGCGTACGGATCCTCAATTTGAGCAACCACATAAAGCAACCTATTTTTCTCATCTAGGCCCCCTTCTGCTCGTACAACTCTCCCCATCCACTCATAGGATTTTCCGCCATATTGCCCTTTTAGCACTACAGGGGTTCCCTCTGCTTCCGTTGCTTCCCGGTAACGTAATGGCACATCAACCAAGCCGAGCTGGCGATCCGACAAGGGCAAACGCACTTCAGCGACATCTACGGCGTAGATTGTTCCTAGCTGGGCACCCGGGCGAATATACTGGCCCACGTCAACTGACTTTGCTCTAACCCTTCCATCAAAAGGGGCTTTAATGATGGTTCGTTTTTTCTGTAATTGAGCAGATTCAAGTTCTGCTCTTGCCGCTTGTAAACTTGATTTTGCCTGATCCCACTGAGCTTTACCGGACGCATAGGCATCTCGTTTAACGCCCTTTACACGGCTTCTCGCTTTAAACTCTGCCTTGGCCTGCAGCTCCGCCTGCTTCGCTTTTGATACATTTGCTTTTGCACGACTAATATTGACTTGGTATTCAATATCATCCACTTTAATGAGCGTTTCGCCTTTTTTAAAAAAGCCACCATTCGCAAAGTGATTAGAAACAGAAAGAACTTGGCCGCTAACCTCTGAGGTAAGACGAATCTCCGTACCCGGAGTAACCGTTCCTCGCGTTGACACCGGAATGCTCAACGCTTTGGAATACACCGGGGTTACCGATACAAGGGGCTGCTTTATCTCAACAGGGTGACGTTCAACTTTAGGCCGGCTCAAAAATAGTAGCGCGGAAACAACCAAAGCTCCGATAATAACCAGGATAGGTAAAACAACCTTTAGTGCTTTATTCATGCTAAATCTGCTTTTTATGATTTTTGATCTACACCAATGCATCAGTGCTAAATGAAATTGTAGACCTTTATTTGTTCTTCTGGGGTGCTAAACACAAGCATAGCTGCCGACATAGTAGCGGAAAAATGCTTAGAAATTAAATAGTAACAACAATAAATTACAAACATTGGTACAAATAGAAGAATATTGACATCAAAGGCTTCCCTGCCTTGTAAAAAATGAAAAACTAAAGGCGTCTAGCGGCTTTTTGTACAACCTTTGAGAACAAACCATCTGACCGACCAACAGCCTTATCCAATACCGTGGTCAAACAGCTGAGCAAAGAGTCCGTGGCTGAATGAAGGTAAAAATGATCACCTGAAAACAATTGCAGCTCAAATCGATCATTAGTGATTTTCGACCAATCTTCGAGCTCATCAATGGCAACATTGTCATCTTTTGCGCCACCCAACGCTAAAACTGGCACAGTTAGTGGTTCAGACGGCTCATAATCCCACGTTTCAATAACTTCGCAATCTGCCCTAAGTATTGGACTGACCAGCTCCATTAATTCAGGATTATTTAACGCTGCCTCAGGTGTTCCGTTAAGACGGCGTATTTCTTCAAGAAACTCATCTTCTGGAAGGCTATGAATGGGCCTTCTCTTAGCGGGAAGCTGTGGAGCCCGACGCCCAGATACAAAGAGGTACTCAGGTTCATTTTGACCATTATCTCGTAATTTCCTAGCCAACTCATAAGCGACTTGTGCCCCCATACTGTGACCAAAAAAAGCATATGAAGCATTTAAATACGGAGATATGGCGGATTCTAACGCACCAAGAAGGGAATTAAGGTTGGTGTAAGCGTTCTCTTTAAATCGAGCGCCTCTACCGGGGAGTTGGATTGAGCAAACCTCTACGTCATCAGGTAACTGCTGATACCAATCCCTATATGCCGATGCGTTGCCGCCAGCATAATTAAAACAGAATAAACGTAAACGTGGTTCTGACACAGGCTTTTGTACCTGGAACCACACGCTTTCTGAAATATCAGGAATACTGCTGTTCAATGCGCCCATAACGATATCCAGTCGAATGTCTTATTTATTATAGTTATTGATCAATTCTCTCGCGCCTCATCCAATGTAGATGTAAAACGCTGGAAACATTTTTAAGGAGACTCTATATAGCAATAGATAACTTTACTCTCCGAACAATATGGCACAAATGTACCAATAGTTCAAAAAAACAACACGTGAGCAAATGTTAATAGCTCAATGTATAGTCAATATAGCGTTAGAGTCTTTTCCCCGTCAATAACCACAAATGTAAATACTACGCAAATTTACAAACCGTAACACGTCACTTACCTACCGTTACAATGAAGCTTGATTTTGCTTTACATAGACATAATACAGGCAAAGAATGCGCCTAAATCAATTAGAAACATTACTTTACTAAATCTTTCGTTCTGTAACATCACCTTTAACTTCATCCTTAACATCACCTTCAGCTGGGGCCTCAATTTTAGGCTCCTCAACATCGGGTAAATCGATATCCACTCTTCTCACGCCCGGCATCATCCATGCTAAAAGGACAAACACCACACTTAACGCGCCTGCACAAGAAATCATCAAGGCCACCCCTCGACTCTGCCCTGTCCCCCAGATATCGCCAAAGTACTGAGCCAATATCTGACCTTCCATCATAAAGGGTTCAAAATAGTTATCCGCAAGGAACCCTGCAGAAAGAAATGCCAATGGCTGGGCAGAACGCATAATGGTATTCCTTAGACTAAACACCCTTCCCTGATAAGAAGCATCCACCTTTTTTTGCCACAATGTCTGACTCGATGCTGCCGCAATTGGCGCTGCCGCCATAACGATGAATGCACCTAACGCTAACATCCAAATTTGCTGTCCTATTGGGATAACAATGAGCATAAAGGAGATAAACAATGAGGTACCTAAAATAGCGTAGGTTTGTCGAGAAGCACCTTTCCAAACCACCATAAGTATGCCACCTACCAAGGTTCCCACACCGCCCATTGACTGTACAAGACCAAGGTCTGTTCGAGATCCCAGCCCTAGCACCAATGGCAGGAAAAGCACCTGTACAATAGAAACGTTAAACCAGACAAGTGTGAATACATACAAACCACCGAGTATTCCTTTTTTACCCTTCATATAATGATAGGCATCGCGTAAATCGAGATACATATGGCGAAAAGTAAACTTCTCTTTTGTTGGATCCTTTTCTGGTGTTGGTATTGCTGCAACCGCTATCGTCAGTAAACCAACAATAAATGTTGCTATATCGATAAGGAAAATGCCTCGCATCCCAATGGTATCAATGGCTAAACCCGCCAACAAAGGGCCTGCCAACTGAACGCTACCGAATCCAAGCCCCATCATCCCATTCGCTTTACTAAGCTTATCTCTTGGAACAACAAGGGAAATACAGGAAGTAAAGCCTACCTGCAACATCGTTGCACACACTGATGCAACAGGTACAATGGCTATAATATGCCAAACCTGAAGCTGATCTGTCCAATAAAGCCCGGCCAATACTGCAGTAACAACAGCGCTGCCAAACTGAGCGAAAAACAAAATCGTTTTGCGTTTAACCCGATCAATTAATGTACCAATAAATGGCCCTAATAATAAACCTGGTAACGTAGAGGCTATCGCGATGGTTGTGAAATTAGTAACTTCATTACTAAGTTCGTATGCCCACACCGCGAGACCAAAATTTGTAAGGGTAGACCCCAAAAGGGAGATGGCTTGACCAAAAAGAACAAAATAGAACAACTTCAATCCAGACATAAAAGGTACTTTTAGTAAATTTTTAATTATAATTATTAGGCATTTATATTGTTATAAGCCTTCACTCGGTAATCCCTATACTAAAGCAAATTTCAGGTGTACTCTAGGGCGACTAATAAAAACAACGCACCAGCTCACACACGGAAGGTGACTAACTATGAGTTTCTATCGCTCCCTCTCTCCTCTTGAGGCGACCTATATTGCTACAGAAACCCCTGAACACACCCCCTTTACGAACCAATACATAGTTGAAGGCATTGGCAAGCTTGATCTTGAACAATGGAAGGCGGCCTCATCTAAAGTGTCTAAGGTAAACCCAGGGCTAAACCTTCAACTTAAAGGCTTCTGGGGCTGGCGTTATTGGGATCATGCCGATACAACACCTCGTGTGGAAAAAATTACAACTGATTGGGACGGCTTAAGCTCGGAAAATGCCCCCGATATATTTAAGCCTTTTGATTCTCGCATAGGCCCAAATGCAGAAATCATACTTATTGAAAACCCCAATGCCCCGGCTAAAATTCTCTTTCGAACGCACCACGCGATTACCGACGGCATGGGTATGGCTCACTGGATACAGGAGTGCTTTCGTGCTCTAAGAGATGAACCCCTCCTCGGTTCAACTGGCACAGCTAACGAGTGGGATATTGCAAAACAAAATCAAGTCCCCGAAAGCGTTACTGCTGATGGCAATTGCATCTCGCTGTCTCCAATATCCAAAAATCCAGAGGAAAGATATTGTCGCTGGATTCGTTGTGATTGGCCTGGAAAACATGCCAAAGTTGTCCCAAAACTAATCCTGGCTTCCAGCACTGTCGCAAAAAACCGACATGGAAATGACAGCAAAACATTATTTCGAATCCCCTCCGACCTTAGAAAATATACCGAAACCGAAGCTGGTTTTACTATGGCAAATGCTTCTGGCGCCTTTGATATAGAAACCACAGACAAATCCACTGTTAAAAGTGTTCAGAGTGCAATAATTAAAGGCATGAGAAACAAGTCTGATTTAGCAGTGTTTCCCTCAAAGATGTATCTAGCAAATTGGCTTCCAAAAGCCATGTTTAATGCCAAAGCAGAAACGATTAAAAATATACATAGCTCAGGGCGTTACCGCATGACAGGTACAATATCCTACCTGGGGGCTCAAAGCCTTGAGCCTTTCAGCTACGATGACTTTATTGCTAAAGGTCGATACGGAGTACCAATTTCATTAGAAAATAGGGGTATTTTTATTGGCGCAAGCAATACAGATGACATGCTCAGCTTTTCACTAGGCGCGCCAAAAGCACTTGTTACACACGAGGAACTGGTTGAACTCGGTAACGAACTACGAAACGCATACAACGCTTTATAACGAGAAAAGGGGCTCGATTGAGCCCCTTTTTCAACTTAACTATACAAACTTACTATACAACTTCTACTACCCAAGCTCAGCTGCAAATGCTTCCTTAACAATCTCGCAACCTTCCTTTAATAATTCCATAGGAATAGTTAGCGATGGCAACAATTTAACAACCTGTCCCTTTCTTCCCGCGCTTTCAATGATAAGACCTGCATCAAAACAGCGTTTTAATATCTTATCTGTCGCCTCTTGGTCTTCCAACTTACTTAGGTCTACCCCCCAGATCATCCCGATACCGCGAATTTCTATTTTGGGGTTAAACAAAGCAATTTCTTTGGTTAGGAATTCAGAAATGTACTCAGATTTTTCTTTTACTTGCTGTTGAACATTTTCAGATTCCCATACATCGATAGCAGCAGCGCCACCAACAAATGCCAACTGATGACCTCTAAATGTTCCGTTATGCTCACCCGGCATCCACTTGTCCAGCTCTGGCTTCATCAAAACAACCGCCATTGGCAACCCATAACCACTAATTGACTTAGACAAAGTCACAATATCAGGAACAATGTTCGCTCGTTCAAAGGAGAAGAAATACCCAGCTCGACCACAGCCAACTTGAATATCATCAACAATCATTAGGATGTCATGCTTGTCACACAATGCTCGTAAACGCTGCAACCATTCAACCGGCGCCTCGATAACTCCACCTTCTGCTTGAACAGTTTCAAGCAATACAGCGGCAGGCTTTTCATAGCCGGAGCTCGAGTCACTTAAGATAGTATCCATATACTCTATGCTATCAAAACTACCCATAAACCCATGCGGATACGGCATAAAATGTACATTACCTAGCGTCACACCTGCTCCGCCACGATTGTATTGATTTCCCGTAGCAGCAAGCGCTCCTAAGGTCATACCGTGGAAGCCACCTTGGAAAGAAAAAATCCCGGATCTACCCGTGACTTTTCTTGCAATCTTCATAGCGGCTTCTACAGCATTTGTCCCAGTAGGGCCACAAAACTGCGTACGGTAGTCCAAACCTCTTGGGGCTAGGATTTTTTCGTGCAATGCAGTAAGAAAGGTTCGTTTTGCGCCAGTAAATAGGTCCAGTCCATGAACAATCTCATCTGATTGCAAATATTCGATGAGTTTGTTTTTGATCGCATCAGGGTTATGCCCGTAATTCAGCGCGCCCGCACCAGCAAAAAAATCTATGTAACGTTCGCCTTCTTCTGTCCACATCTCCGCACCCTTAGCGCGGCTAAAAACGACAGGAAAAGAACGACAGTAAGACCTAACTTCGGACTCATATTGGGAAAATACATCGGTGCTCATTAACACGCTTTCCTATGCTTTTTTGTTATTTTATCTTCAAGGTAGGGCTTCTGCAGCCACCCTCGCAGAAATAGTGCGGCCTATATTACCCAATTCAGCTCCAGAAACCAATTAGGATTTGCGATACAAGCCATGAATACAAGATGTATCCATCAAAATAAGGATATAACTCACAGACTAATAGGTAGCGCCAGTATCGAACTATACTAAAACCAATCGCCCGTGTACCCTAGGGTACATCTAACAATAAAAATATATGAAGAAATAATGTATTATGAGCTTTTACCGCCAACTATCCCCTCTTGAAGCAACCTACGTTGCCACCGACACTCCTGATTACACACCCTTTTGCAATCAATTTTTTCTAGAAGGCGAAGGCTCTCTTGATCTCGACGCCTGGGTCATTGCATCAGAGAAAGCCGCTTTAGCCAACCCTGGTATCCGACTCCAACTAAAAGGTCGGTGGGGATGGCGTTACTGGGATGACGAAGGCCCCCTACCTACAGTTAGAAAAGTACAAACAGACTGGGACGGCACAAGCTCCGAAAATACGCCTGACATTTTCAAACCTTTTGATGCTCGTAACAACCCAAATGCTGAAATAATCTTAATCGAAAGTAGCAATGCAGCCCCAAGGATATTGTTTCGAACACACCACGCACTCACTGACGGCATGGGAATGTTACATTGGATGGATGAGTGCATTCGAGCCCTAAACAATGAGCCACTAAAAGGTTCTAAGGGCACCAATAATGAGTGGGACATCATTAAGCAGCATGAGGCCCCTGAAAGAACACTGCTCGATGGCAGCTGCGTATCATTATCCCCTATTTCCAAAAACCCTGAGTTACGCCATTGTCGCTGGCATCACTGTGACTGGCCAACTGATGGAAAAAAAATATTACCCAAGCTTGTACTCGCCGCCAGTATTATCGCAAAAAAACATCACAACGAAGGGCGAACGCTCTTTCGAATCCCTTCTGACCTTCGATGGTACCAGGGGAAAGGTGCTGACTTTACTTTAGCTAATGCTTCTGGGGCTTTTGACGTAGAAACTGATGGCGAGTCAACAATTGAATCCATTCAACGAGCTGTTAGAGATGGAATGAGAAGCAAGGCAGACTTATCCGTATTCCCCTCAAACCTATATCTTGCCAACTGGCTACCAAAAGCCATGATGAACCCAAAATCAGAAACATTAAAAAACACTCACGCTTCCGGGCTTTATAGAATGACAGGAACCGTTTCTTATGTTGGAGAGCGGGATCCAGGGAAACTAAGCTACAAGGGCTTTACAGGAAAGACTCTTTACGGCATCCCTATTGCATTAGAAAACCGCGGGCTATTTATGGCAGTAACCAATACGAAAGAGACATTGAGTGTCACGCTTGGCATCCCGAATGCGTTAGCTACTCATGAGGAATTGGTTGCACTCGGAAAAGAACTGCGAGAAACATTCAACACCCTTTAGTTGTCACTATTTGGCGAGTCTACGAGACCGTACCAACTTGAGTGTTTTATTTCCGAAAGCGCAGCAAGTACATCCATGTATGCTTTCTTCGGCGTCCTTGCCTCAGAGATTTCGGAAATAAAACACTCTAGTTGATACTATTCGCTAGATTTTTAGACCCACCGCATAGCCACATTGAAATCTATCAAGATTCTGCAACCATCTTCGCAAGCAAAACTGCATGCTCACCTCGAATCATTGACTCATGATCCCCGGAGACATCAATATAATTAAATTGATAACCTTTGGCTTTCCAATCTACCTGAGAACTCTCGCCTGACACTCGATCGCTCGCGGCATAATGGTCAATAGGAAATCCACTGTACTCCCCAACGTTATTTAAATCCGCCTGAGATACCAACTGATGATTTGTAATCGCTACATTATAGATTGCCTGTATCTGCTCTAACGTTAAATCATCGGGCAACATACGCGCAGCCTTTGCCGTTTTGTACAATGTCTCTAACCAGGCGTCGTCACCAGACTCCGCCAAATGCCGGACATTTTTCGGTAATGGTTGACCTATGGCCGATTCGATGACTTGCACATTGGATAACTGATCTTGAATCATTGCCGACGGCGTAAACGTATCAAACATCATAATACGTTGCACTTCTCCACCAGCAGCATTCAGTTTTTCCGCCACATGCAAAGCAATAACACCACCTAAAGACTGAGCTGCAATTCGATAAGGCCCTGTTGGACAATGTTGCTTGATGGCATCCACATAACAACTAACCATATCTTCAAATGATGCAAACACCTCAGCGCCTTGAATAAATCCCCGAGCTTGTAATCCATAAGCGGGGATATTACTGGGTAGGCTTGCAACCAAGTCGGTATAGCACAACACATCACCGCCCACAGGGTGAATAAAGAATATAGGCCTTTCTTTCTGTGTTAGTTCTTGCGACGTATTTTCAACTTTCCTCAGCGTGACAAGTGGCGTCCATTCTGTGTTCCCTCCAGAGCGGTTAATCGTTTCGCAAAGCTGCTCTATGGTAGGCGCATTAAGTAGCTCAACAATTTGCAGCGAAACAGAAAACTCCTGGCTAACACGAGCCATCAAGCGAACACCGATAAGTGAATGCCCTCCAATATCAAAGAAGTTGTCAGTTACTCCCACTTGTTCAACAGGTAATAAAACTTCCCACATTTCAACTAATGCAGATTCCATCTCGGTTCGAGGTGCAACGTATTCACCTCCCGCAAGCACCATCGCCTGTGGTTTTGGTAAGGCTTTGCGATCAACTTTCCCTGCGGGCGTTAACGGTAATTGTTCCATCGCCATTATCGCAGTAGGTACCATATAATCAGGCAAATTCTCTCTCAAGGTTGCTCGTGCGGCGGCCACATCAAATGTATCAGCTACGTTTTCAGCCACAACATATGCAGCTAGTGCAGTACCCCCTGGCATATCATCTCTAACGATCACAACCGCTTCACGTACATTGGGAAGAGCACTGACCGCAGCTTCCACTTCACCCAACTCAATCCGAAACCCTCTAACCTTCACTTGGTTATCCACACGATCAAGGTATTCCACGCTACCGTCCGCCAACCAGCGACCTAAGTCACCAGTGCGATAAATAGTATTCCCTTGAATTTTTGATAACTGATGATGGGAATAATCAATTCCCGAATAAAGATTGCTAACAAAAACCTCATCCGTTTTTTCTACATTATTCCAATACCCCTCACCAACACCAACACCCGAAATACAGATTTCCCCAGGCACACCGGCGGGTACCAAGCGTAACTCTTCATCAAGAATCAATACGCTTAAGTTTGCCAGTGGTTTACCAATAGGTACTGAACGCTGGCCCACTGGTAATGGCTTTTCAATGGCGCATTGAATAACATCATCCGCCGCTTCCGTTGGCCCATAAGCATTCACTACGGGAATCTCTGGATATAACGCTAACCAAGCATTTACTAATTCAACAGAAACCGCCTCCCCGGTTGCCATCATCCAACGTAAGTTGGGCAATGCTCTATCCGCTTCTGGCAACTGTCGGACGTATTCCATCAACAACTGTAACGCCACCGGCACTAGCTCAACGACATCAAGTTTATGTTCCTTCACTAACGCAAACATTTTCTCCGCGTGAGTCACTTCATCCAATACAACCGCTTTACCTCCACAAATAACCGGCCCTAAGAATTGCCAAACAGAAATATCGGATGATGACGGTGCTGTTTGTAAAAAGCTAAATGCTCCGTCAAATTCAAGTACCTTACGCTCGGCCTCAATATGGTTCACGGCTCCATCATGACGAACAATCGCGCCTTTAGGTTTGCCCGTAGAACCAGAGGTATAAATCATATAAGCACGGCTGTCGGTAGTAACGTCGACATTTACGTTATCCGATGAAAAACTTTCAACCTTATGCCAATCAGCATCCAAGTACACAATACGTGCACTACTACCATCTTCGACTTTATCTGCCAAGTGTTGCTGGCTTAATACAATACTCACCGCTGAGTTATCTCGCATATAGGTAATGCGATCTTGAGGATATTTAGGGTCCATCGGAACATAAGCGCCGCCGGATTTTTGTATACCTAGAATACCAACCAGGAAGGCGGCTGAGCGCTCTGCACACAAGCCAACAAGATCACCGACCGATGTGCCCGCTTCCAACAGATAACGAGCCAATTGGTTTGCCCGTTGATTCAGTTCGTTATAACTGTATTGCACACTGTCATCGATTATCGCGATAGCGTCGGGCGTTTGAATGACTTGTTGCTCAAATCGTTGGTGCAAACAAAGTGACAAATCAAACGCTTCGGCAGTTGTATTCCAATCGGTTAGCAGCGTGGTAATTTCTTCCGCGTCTGTAACATATTGCAATTCACCTAACGTTACCGCACCACCCGATACAATCTGCTGACTGAGGCTCACGACTCTATCGACCAACCCAAAATCTTCAAACACATGCGGGTGATATAGCAAGGTGATTTTTAAATCGCCCCGCACTTCGGTAACAACAAACTGAATATTTTCAGCAGGATCACTCGGCGTGCCTTGAGCATCTATAACTTCACCAAGAAATTCACTATCCGCCAAGAAATGGTAATAGTTGTACATAAACCCAATACGGCCACGAGGAGATAATGCAATCTGTTCACCGATCGAAATCAATCGATAATTTTTTATCTCTTTCTGAAATTGACGCGCGACATTAAAGATCGAAGTAATATCATTGGATGAAGCAAAAGCGTCTTTTCCAAAAACAAAGGGGATCTCTTGAATATAACAACCTTGAGAGGTGTAATGCCCTTTTCCTCGACCCGCCATGGTTTCTTGAATAGCAAAATCACTGTCGGGTCGGCAATAGGCATTAATCATCAAGCCGTATAACACTTTAAAATACAATGCAGGTGTAATACGTTGCTTACGACAGTATTTTTTCACCTCAGCCCAATGAGCTTGATCCAAATAAAACTCTTGGCTTCGATAAGCCCCTGGCTCAGGTATAGGGGCTGGCACGGTAAAATCGAGCGGTTCAACAGCAGATAGTTTGCCTTTCCAAAAATCCAGAACGCTTGAAGTATCCATCACCGAACGGTCTGTTGTTACAAAATTCGCAAAGTTTTCGTCATTAAAGCTTATCTCTGCTTGAGGGTCTTTCAATAACGAGGTGTACGCATCGGTCACCTGTTCCCACAATGAATTCAACGCCGCACCATCTTGTATCGCATGATGAACTGCAGCAACAAGCACGTAGTGACCACCTGCCACTTTAATAGTGACAAATCGAATAAATTCATCCTTCAAGATATCGTAAGGACGATAAATTATTTTATCGGTGATTTTCTTAATCTCAGCTTTGCTATATCCCTTATCAGAGACATCCATAAATTCATAATTGATAACATGCTGTTTACGAATCGCTAAATAACCCACATCCAAATAGGCAGGTTTTGCCGCAATAAATTGAGAACGTAATATGGGTGCATTATCGGAAAACTGCTGAAGACAACGTCGCCATAACCCATCGTCAATTTCATTATGCACATCCAACGCCCAGCCATGACTGCTTTGTAATGTAGATGGATTAACAAGGTTATCCATGAACATATCGTATTGCATTGCGGACAATGGCAGCACATCACTGTACTCAGACAATGGAATATTTAACGCGTGCATAAGTTCCGACTGAGTACACAATTCAACACTCGCCACTCGCTGCACAGGATTATTCACAATAGCTTCAGACAAATGCATATAATGATGAATAAGGTTATCCATCGTACTTTCGTCAAAGAGGTCAGTATTAAATTCCAAATCTCCCGTCAATTGCTCCATCGATTGTGATAACGAAAGAGTCATATCAAACTTAGCCGACACGCCACCCAATGACAGCGGCTCTACTGATAGCCCACCAAATTCAGCCGCTAGAGACTCTTGTTCAGACGAAACGGTATCAACAGTGTTTAGCTGAAATGCCACCTGGGCCAGTGGTGTATAAGAAGGATTTCTCTCCACTTGCAATCGATCCAGCACCATATCCACAGGAACATCGGCATTTGCGAAACCGCCTAACACGGATTCACGCACGCGTTGTAATGCTTCCGTTATCGACAAACTTCCCGGCAGTTCGGTGTTTAACACCATACTATTGATGAAAAAACCGATGATATTTTCTAATGTTTGCTGAGGGCGACCTGCCGTTGGTATACCAACGGATATAGAATCTTGTTGAGAATACTTACTTAATAATAACTTCCACGACAGCAACATCACCATAAAAGGTGTCACGCCTTGCTCTCTTGAAAATTGCGTTAACTTCTGATTAAACTCCGGTGAAAACTGTAGGCTTTTAACATTACCATTTGTTGTTTGAACACTGGGCCTAGGTCTATCCGTAGGTAGCGTCAACAGTGCAGGGGCATCTTTCAAATGCTGTTGCCAATGGGACAACTGCCTTTCTAACGCATCATCCGCTAAATAAGATTGTTGCCATTGCGCAAAATCGGCATATTGCAATGATAACTCAGGTAAGGGAGATGGCATTTTATTTGAAAAAGCGACGTAAAGCGTCGTCAATTCCCGCAACAATACTGCCATCGATACACCATCAGAAATAATATGGTGCAAACAGAATGTCAGGATTGAATCTTCACTACCTTCCGTATCGTTAATGATAAGCAAAGCACCACGAACAAGTGGCCCTTCCTCCAAATCGAATCCTGCTGCTCTATCACTTGCAGCGTAGGCAATTGCTTTATCTTCGCTAATACCATCACTATCACCGACATAAGAGTGTATTGACAGAGGGTTGTCGAGCTTTGTATGTACCTGCTGCGAAGGCACGCCTTCCTCATCAGCAGAGAATGTGGTTCTTAATGACTCGTGCCGGCGTAAGAGCTCCGTATACGCTTTCTGTAATACAGCAACATTAAACGCTCCTTTAACCCGTACTGCTGTTGGCATATTATTCGCGCTTGAGCCAGGGTTCATCTGTTCAAAATACCACAACCGTTTTTGACCGAATGACAGCGGTATATTTCTTTGCTTATTTAGACGAATAATCTCCGGTCGATTGCTATCTTCCGCCTCGGCATTAATAATCTTCTCTGCAAACAGCTCAATAGTTGGCGCTTCAAACAACATTCTGACAGAGATCGCTCGATGGGTTTGTTTAACAACCCTTGCCACCACTTGCGTGGCTAACAAGGAGTGACCACCAAGCTGAAAAAAGTCCTGTTTGATACCGATTTCAGAAACACCTAATACTGCCTTCCATATATCCAACAGCATTTCTTGCGTCGCATTCTCAGCAGGCACAAGTTCAACGTCACCATCGACTACAGGTTTCGGTAACGCCTTACGATCGATTTTACCGTTAGGTGTTAATGGAAATTCATCCAGCAGCACAAAATACTGAGGCACCATAAAGGAAGGCAATAACTTACCGATTTGGCGGGCTATATTGTTTTCGAATTCAGCTGCCTCGCAATCAGGTTTGGCAACAACCCAAGCCACCAAACTATCACCGGTAACCTGAGAGTTTGATACTGCAACTAAACTATCGGTGACATTTTCTTGTTCATTGATAACGGATTGAATTTCTCCAGTTTCGATTCGATACCCTCGTAACTTAACTTGATGGTCAATTCTTCCTAAATATTCCACCTTGCCATCAGTACGATAACGGGCTAAATCTCCCGTTTTGTAGATTCGTTCTTGTTTATCCGTTTTATCGCTATTGTCAGCAAGACTACCAACAAAAGGGTTGGGGAAAAATGCGGCTGCTGTCATCTCAGCTTCGCCTAGATAGCCTGGCCCAACACTGTCACCGCCAATATACAACTCACCAATAGCACCAATAGGCAATAACTCTTGGTGTCTACCTAGCACGTACAGCTTCACATTATCATTGGGGCGACCGATGGGTAGGTTAACTGCAGTGATGTCCTTTGCTACATCAACGCGATGCCACGCTGATATATCTGCACACTCAGTAGGCCCATAACTATTGATTAATTGGCAAGGGCCTCCAGTAGGCTCACTTACAGCCTCCCCTGCTGACTCTGATTGCAGCCAGCCCTGTAAGCGAGATAAGTTTATCGGTTCACCCCCTAAAAATAGGCGGTTAACGGACTCTAATCTTCGCCAATCATCACTATCGTCTTGCAACGGGTAGAAGGCACTTGGCGCACAGTTTATCCACGACACTTGCTCACTTTCTATAATCGACAAGAATCGTGATGGGTCGTATTCTTGAACATCCGGGATAATCAATGTTGCGCCAGAGATCAGCGGAGCAAAGATATTCTTCTGAGTTAAGTCAAAACCAATCGCACTCATTAATAAAACATTGTCTTGCTCTGTCATGGAAAATTCACGACAGTACCAATTTAACAAATTGCTTTCTGCACGGTGCGTTGCACCGGTTCCTTTGGGACGCCCGGTGGAACCTGATGTATAGATCATATAAAGCAGTCGATTAGAATCCGATTCACTCTGTACAGGATCAACAGAAAACTCTCGAATAGCTTGCTGCTGTTCATCAAAACATATTAAGTTTCTATGCTTTGATGATTGATGCTTTGATGATTGCTCTTGTAATGGTTCCTTGGGTAAGCGCTCTGCAATATCAGATCGGGTAACTACCGTAGTAATTCCGGCATTGTCCATAATGTACGCTAGGCGCTCAGCAGGGTAACTCGCATCAAGCGGAACATAAGTCGCTCCAGCCAACAAAATACCGAGAATACATTCTGGCAATTCCAATGCTCTGTCATAACATAATCCGACAACATCTCCTGTCTTCACGTCTTGAGACTGAAGGTATCGAGCCAATTGATTGGCACGGCCGCTTAACTTTGTATAACTAAGACTGTTTTCACCACATACCACCGCTATGGCATTTGGTGTTTTCTCGGCTTGTAATAAAAACAATGCATCAATTGTGACGTCTTGCTGATAGTCAACTTGAGTTTGATTCCAGGTAACTAGTTGACGCTGCTTTTCTTCACCATTTAGCAAATCAATGGTATAGATTGGTTTAGATAACTCACCATCCTTCTCTTCCATCGCCTCCTTCACAACTACATCACACAGCTGAAGGAAGTGCTGAATCAGTTGCTTCGCCGTTGACTCAGTAAACAGATCCGTATTGTATTGCAATGACGCTTGTAATCCATCCGCCGAACCAGTTGCTGGCTCGTTAACGTTTAACGTTAATTCATACTTAGCAGTTTCAACGGTAAAATCGATAGGTTTAATGGACATGCTTTGGTGGCTGACATCACTGCCCGACTCCGCTGGCATATTCTGGTAACTCAACATCACCTGAAATAGCGGAGAGCGACTCATATCACGACTAGGATCA
>CAJXXT010000016.1 GCA_913063495.1 uncultured Gammaproteobacteria bacterium
CGTGGTTTTGCCTGCTCAATATCATCAGGTATATTTTGCCCATTTGTAGTATAGGCAACAGATAGCTGATGTTCTATGGCAACATTTAATGCTTCCCCCAAACTCGCCGACTCATCCAGCTTGGTTAGAACACATCCATCTAAGCCTAGGCTTTTATAGTCCATAACCGCCTTATCAAGAATGCGTTGTTGGCTGGTTGCAGATAACACCAACCACTTCTGAATAGGCGTGGTTGCTGACGTTAGCTGTGAAATTTGCTCTTCCCAGGCGCTATCTTTCTGACTAAGCCCTGCGGTATCAATTAACACCATTTTTTTTCTGCTTAATCCGCGCAAAGCTGACTCTAAAGACTGGTTTCCGGCAACGACACGCAATGGCACCTTTAATATTTTACTCAAAACACGTAATTGCTCATGTCCCGCTATACGATAGCTATCCGTCGTTATTAACGCTAAGTTCTCTGGCCCATGGGCCAAAACATACTCTGCGGCAAGCTTTGCAATCGTCGTGGTTTTACCAACACCTGCCGGGCCAACAAAAGCGATCACACCTTCTTTTTTAGGAACACTATCAAATACAGGGACTCGCGATGACAAATCAACCAGCACCTTGCGCCACGCCTCTTTCTTAGAAGCTTGACTGTCCACCTGTTGTGACAAACTACGAGATAACGTTGATGACAAACCCATTTTTACTAATCGCTTAAATATGGCTGCCGAAATGGGATGACGATAACTAAAGTCACCCCAAGCTACATTACCCAGCTGCGAATTAATCATGCTACGCAGTTGTTGCAACTCATCGCGCATTTGATGCATCTCTTGTGTTGATTCAGCAGACTGCGCCTGAGAATCAAGAGGCGCAGCGGGTGTCTTTGTTGTTTTTTGAGGATCCTCAAAAGCTATTCTCGCCTCCTCATGCAATGGGCGACCTTGCTCTCGTTCTGGCTGAACGCGGTGCTGAGGTTCTTTATAATGGGAAGATTTTTCAACTTGAGCACTGTACTCCTGAGCACTGTATTCCTGAGCATTATATTCTTGCGCACTGGATTGTTGAGGCCTGGATTGCAGCTGCGCTGCATCATTTTCAGCACGTGCTTCATACTCTTCAAAAAAAGACATCCGTCTGTTCTGTGCAGGTTGCATCGCTACAGAAGAATCTCTTCCCTCTCTTCGCGCATTTCTTTCGTAAGCGTCACGCCTATCCTGACTATCGTAATTATCTATATCACTGGCAGCTCGCTCTCGCCTTTTCTCTACCGGTGGCATTAATCTATCAGCCTGACTCTTCTTTTGTGCCGCAGGGCTAATAGAAACCCCCTCAGCTCGATAACTATCAACAAACTCCGACCGCTCTCCCGCTTCAAGCTTCTCTCGTTGTTGACGTAGCAAGGAGCGCATCTCATCTCGACGTTCACTATCTTTTACCGCCGCTAAGGTTTCTTTTAACACCCGATTTTCATCCCCTTGCATGGGAGAAAATTGTGCATTACCGTCAGTGTAATCTGGAATATGTGATTTTTGACGTTCGTTGTGCTTATGATCCACCATGGCTTGCTCATAATCCAGAGCCACGCTAACTTCGACCCCTCCTGCAACCTTTCTATTGGATAGAATGACCGCATCGGAACCCATTGTTTCTCGGACCAACTTCAATGCTTGACGCATATCCGGTGCAACAAACTTTTTCGCTTTCATAATTACTGACCCACACTTGCGACAATAGTTATCTGTTTGGAATCTGGTATTTCGTTATACGACAATACGTTTAAGCCATGAACGCTAAACCGTAAAAATCGAGATAACATGGAACGAATCCCGGTTGATACCAACAACACTGGTGGCTGCCCTGCTAATTCTTGCTTTTGTGATGCTTCGGATACGGAACGTTGTAATTTGTCCGCTAACCCCGGCTCTATCACTGCATCTGAACTACTACCGCCAGCTTGTTGTGCTTGTGATACAGACTGTAGCAACAATTGTTCCAACTCGGGTTGAAGAGTAATAACAGGCAGCTCATTGGCTACACCGTAGATAGTCTGTACGATTAGCCGTGCTAACGATATTCGTGCAGCACCCGTTAATGCGTCAGTGTCTTGACTTCTAGGTGCTAACTCCGCCAACGCTTCGGCAATGGTTCGAATATCCTTAATAGGAATGCCTTCTTGAAGTAGGTTTTGTAGCACTTTGTGCAGTCTGCTTAATGGCAATGGATTGGGAACCAAATTTTCCACCAGCTTAGGTGAGCTCGATTGGAGGTTATCCAGTAATTTCTGAACCTCTTCAAAGCCTAATAACTCATGGGCATGTTTTTGCATAATCTGATTGATATGGGTTGCTACTACGGTGCTGGCATCAACTACCGTATATCCCATGGTTTGCGCTTGATCACGCTGAGAATTCTCTATCCACACAGCATCTAATCCAAACGCGGGGTCTTTCCCTGCAATACCTTGAATGGTGCCAAAAACTTGACCCGGGTTAATGGCTAAATCCCGGTCAGGATGAATCTCTGCTTCATCAATACTGACTCCCATAAGGGTCACACGATAAGAATTGGGAAGTAAGTCTAAGTTGTCTCGAATATGTACCGATGGCATAAGAAAGCCCATCTCTTGAGATAACTTTTTCCTTACGCCCTTAATCCGTCCAAGCAACTGTCCACCCTGACTTTTGTCTACCAGAGGAATAAGGCGATAACCCACTTCCAAACCAATAGCATCAACGGGCTGTACATCATCCCAACCCAAATCTTTCACTTCATTTTCTTGCGCCGCAGCCATGGTTTCAAGCTGATCTTTTGTCATGGACTGAGTGTCATCTTTTGTTGCTGAGTCGCTCTTCTTTTTATAAATCCAGTACGCTCCAGCGCCACATACTGTCGCCAGGCCTAAAAAGGCAAAGTGCGGCATACCTGGAACCAAACCCATGACAAACAATATTCCTGCCGCAACGGCTAATGCTTGTGGGCTTGCGAACATTTGATCAAAAATTTGAGCTCCCATCTCTTTTGATGTGGTGGTTCTTGTCACTATTAATGCTGCAGATGTAGATAATAACAATGAAGGTATCTGTGCGACCAGGCCATCCCCAATGGTTAATAGTGCGTAAACTTTCAGGGCATCGGTAAAACCCAGACTATGTTGTGCCATTCCGATCGCTAAACCACCCACTATGTTGATGATAAGAATTAGTATCCCAGCTATTGCATCGCCACGAACAAATTTACTTGCACCGTCCATTGCCCCATAAAAGTCTGCTTCTTGTGCAACATCTGCACGACGTGTCTTTGCTTCATCTTGATCAATCAAGCCTGAATTTAAATCCGCATCAATTGCCATTTGTTTGCCGGGCATGGCATCTAACGTGAAACGTGCACTTACTTCTGCGATTCTCCCTGCACCTTTGGTAACAACGACAAAATTGATAATTACAAGGATGAGAAATACCACAAGACCTACAGCGTAGTTGCCGCCAATAACCACTTCACCAAACGCTTGAATTACTTTACCTGCGGCATCACCGCCCTGATGTCCGTCAAGTAATACCACGCGGGTTGATGCTACATTAAGCGCGAGACGTAATAAGGTGGCGACCAGCAGTATGGTTGGGAATACGGCAAAGTCTAGAGGCCTTAGGGAGTAGACGGCTACCAGTAAGACAACAAGGGCAAGTGCGATATTGAAGGTGAAAAACATGTCTAGTAAGAAAGGCGGGATGGGTAATGTCATCATCGCCATGACTACGATCAGGAATATCGGGGCGCCGAGGTTTGCGCTTTTACTTGCTTCTTTAAATTGGGAAGCAAACCCTACAGCTTCTGCCATTAATGAACACCCTTGGTTTTAGCCAAAAATTTGGCAATTTGTGTTATATGGGTGTTACTTGCAAGAAGCTGTCCTACTTTTGCGGTTTGTTGTGAAAAACTTTAATCCCGCCTCAAATCATCTGGAACTTCAAAATCAGGTACATTACCAGGATTATCCCCCTTCCCTTTTGTGTATTCGGTTAACTGATAGACGTATGCCAGAACCTGAGCCACTGAGACGTACAGCCCTGTTGGTATTTCCTGTTCCAATTTGGTGTTGTAGTAAATAGATCGAGCTAAAGGGGGGGCGGTAACAATAGTGACCTTATGCTCAATGGCTACACGCTTAATTTGTTCTGCCATTAAGTCCACGCCTTTTGCCACAAGCCTTGGTGCTGCCATGGTTCCATGTTCGTATTTTAATGCAACGGCAAAGTGAGTTGGGTTGGTAATGATTACGTCAGCATCCGGTACGGCAGACATCATTCTGTTCTGCGCTATTTCCTGCTGCATTCGTCGAATACGGCCTTTTACTTCGGGCTTTCCTTCTGTGTCTTTGTGTTCGTCTTTAATTTCTTGTTTGGTCATTTTCATCTGTTTAGTGTGTTGAAACAGTTGAAAAGGTACGTCGATGGCGGCGATAAACAGCAGTGCTGTACTTAGAAATATAAAACATTTCCCGACAATTTCGACACCATGGGCAATGGCGGATCGTGGATTTTCGAACCCCAAGGCCATCAAATCATGTTGATAATAGCTTAACGCTAAGAAACCAAAAAAACCGACAAGTACAAATTTTCCGAATGATTTCACCAGTTCCATTAAACCATTCACTGAAAATATCTTTTTCATTCCTTTGATGGGGTTCATTTTGCTCATTTTGGGCGCTAGAGACTTCCAGCTAAATATCCAGCCACCAAACAACCCCGGAACAAACAGGGCTATAAAAGCTAACATTAGAAAAAATATGTATAACGAGGAGAACGTAGAAAAAATGGCGTTTTCAAATTTGTGAGCAATAAAGTTTAAATCATAAATTTCTGCGCGCGTTAAACTCATTGTTTCACGAAAGTTTGCTGTCAGTGCCTCTATCAGTGGCCCTGCCAATAGAAGACATCCCATGGATCCAAATATCATAATTCCTGCGGCGGCCAACTCCTTCGATCGAGGTATCTGCCCTTTTTTACGGGAGTCATCGATCTTTTTCTGGGTGGGTTCTTCGGTTTTCTCCTGGGCACTTTCTTCATCAGCCATAGACTGCTAGTGCTCCTCTGGGATTAATCACTGGACAATGCTCTTCATGCTCAAAAATGCATGCGCACTCAACGTATCAAACTGTGGTAGCACATTTGGCAACGTCAACCATATGATGATTAGTCCTGTTACCATCGTAAATGGGAAACCTATCGAAATAATATTCATTTGTGGCGCTACGCGACTGATCACTCCAAAAGTAAAGTTCACCACTAACAATGAAATAACGGCTGGCCACGCCACCAATAACCCTGAGGAAAACAACCAAGATCCCATTTTTGCTAACGCCATTAAACTTTCTTTTGGAAGTGATTCTCCAATGGGAAGTGTTGTAAAGCTTTCCGATAACATTGAGATAACCGTTAGGTGCCCGTTCATGGTAAAAAACAACAGGTTTACCGACATTAGATATAATTGGCTGATAGACGTAACGTTAATCCCGTTCACAGGATCCATTAAGGTTCCGAACCCTAACCCCGATTGCATTGCAACCAATTGCCCCCCCACCACAAATATCTGAAATAATATCTGCAGGGTAAATGCCATAACCGCGCCTATCAAAATTTGCTGGCCAATGACAAACATTGACGCCAATGAGAAAGGTTCTATATCAGGTACTTTTCCAGGTAAATTATTGGCAACAAGTAAGGTAACGGATAATGCAATGGATAAACGTAAACGCGTTGAAACTAACGGTGTGCTGAGAATAGGCATCACCATAAAAAAAGCACCCACACGGGAAAATGTCCAAATATATTGGGTTAACAGCGAATAAATGTAATCAACTGCATATTCCATTGATTACATTTACCGTATTAACGACGGTATATCTGTCAGTAGCCGGACGGTAAATTCCAATATCACATTCCCTAACCAGGGAGCGGTGTATGCAAGTACCGACAACGTCACAATAAGTCGCGGTAAAAAGCTCAGTGTTTGTTCATTGATTTGAGTGGCTGCCTGAAACATGGAAACTACAAGCCCTACCATCAAACTCGGTACAATAATAACACACACTAACATCATAGCGATGTAGAGAGAGTTTCTCATCAGGTCGGTTACAACTTCTGCGGTCATTGGATACTCCTGTTCTATCTTGTTATATGAAATCATTGTCACATTAATTACGAATAATTTTTCACTAGCTCTAAAGCTTCGCTAGTTTTTAGAGCTTCGCTATGTCGTTCCAAAACTGGCAGCGACGGTACCAATGATCATCGCCCAACCATCAACAAACACAAACAACATAATCTTAAAGGGCAACGATACAATTAGAGGTGACAACATCATCATACCCATTGCCATCAATACACTCGCCACCACCAAATCAATAATCAAAAAAGGAATAAACAACAAAAAACCTATCTGGAATGCCGTTTTAAGCTCACTGGTCACAAACGCCGGAATCACCACCGTCATCGGCACCTCATCAAGGCTGGCATACTTAACATTATTATTGCCACTTTTCGATAGATCCAAAAATATCGCCATATCGGTTTCACGCGTCTGTGCCAACATAAACTTTCGAAAAGGTTTTAATGCCAAATCTAAAGCAACCCCTGCTTCAATTTTTTCATCCATATAAGGCTGTGCTGCTTTTTCATATACCTCGTCAAAAACCGGCGTCATAATAAATAGCGACAGAAACAACGCCAATCCCACTAGAATTTGGTTTGATGGTGTCTGCTGTAACCCCATGGCTTGTCGTAATATTGAAAATACAACGATAATACGAGTGAATGAGGTCATCATCATCACAATAGCGGGCAAAAATGACAGCATTGTCATCAAAGCAAGCACTTGAATGGTTACCGTATAACTTTGAGACCCATTGCCATTATCTACCAATGTTAACGCAGGAATCCCCGCAACATCAGCGCTGTAGCCTGTAGAGCTGAATAACAGCAATGCGAATAACATTAGAAAACGACTAATCACTCTTTAGTCCTTCTTTCATTATTTTCTTCATTTTTTCTGAAAAATCAGAGCTAATGGGTGACTTTTTTTCTTCTTTCATTGGAGAACTAGATTCATCAACCACATCCAATGTGTGTAGCTTAGTTATGTTCGTAGCGGTTACACCCAGCACTAATCGGGTTCCTTCAATATCAACCACAACCACTTTTTCTTTTGCACCGATCGGGAGCACACCACTAACAGACAATGAATTTGTCATTCCAAACTTATTGATATTAAACCGCTTTAACATCCACGAGCATGCAAATATTAATATCAGCACCCCGCCCAATCCAAAAAACATTTTCCCGATGGCCCCATCACTAACAGCGGGTTTTGTTACAGGTTGGGAATCTTTTAGTGATGCAAGCAGCGATGCGGTAGAATATGAATTATCAGGAGGGGATTTTGAATCTACGTTAGCGCTAGGGGGCGTAACAGAAGCCAGCACCTCAACATTGGCACTGTTTTTTTCTACGCTATTTTCTACGTTATCCTTAGCACTCACTATAGGTGTGAGCAAGATACTTAAAACAAGACTAAATCCTATCGTTTTAATATTCATCAATCACCTACCCTAATTTTTTAATTCTCTCAGAGGGACTAATTACATCGGTTAATCGAATACCAAATTTTTCATTCACAACCACAACTTCACCGTGAGCAATCAAAGTACCATTAACTAACACATCAAGCGGCTCACCCGCTAGACGATCCAACTCTATAACAGAGCCCTGATTAAGTTGTAATAGGTTACGAATATTAATTTGTGTCGACCCCACTTCCATCGTCAACGTGACAGGGATATCCAGTATCACATCGAGATTGGGGTTGTCGGCTCCAGCAACCGGCATCGACGATGGCGCCGCGTCTGCTTGCGCCATTAAGTCATCGAGAGGTGCCGCGACTGCTCCGGGCATATCCTCTTCGACTTCTTGTTGCTCTAATGCCGCGGCCCATTCATCTGCAAGTGCCGCGTCATCAATATCTTCATTTGAACCATCTGAATCAGACATACATTATTCCTCGTCTTTCTTTTACTTTCATCATTCTTTTACGTACATGGAAATGTCAGGTGATAGTGCTGATATTATTCAGCACTATTCTTTAATCTCTCATCTTCTTCACGTTCAGCTTTAATTTGCTCTCGAAGAAACGCCAACCGCGACCCCTTACCACTATCCAAATCGGGTTTTTCAATTTTATTGACTATCTGTACAGCAAGATTGCCATTGGCAGAACCTAGCTTCGCGGTAAAAGTAGGGATATTATTGGCCTGAATAAGTACCGTTTCAGGCATATCAACCGGAATAATGTCACCTTCCTTTAACTCAGAAAGATCTTTCAAACTGATTTTTTTCTCTAACAGCTTTCCTTTGAGATTAATAACCGCACCCATAATCTCTTCTCGCAAAGATTTTTGCCAACGCTCATCAGAATCATCAACATCACTTTGCACACCGGCATCTAACACTTCTCGCAAGGGCTCGATCATTGAATAGGGAACCGTCAAGTGTAAGTCACCACCGCCGCCATCTAGCTCCACGTGAAATGAACTAACAACAACCACTTCACTAGGGCTTACAATATTCGCAAGGGACGGGTTGACCTCTGAACTCAGGTACTCAAATTTGACCGGTAACACCGCTTTCCAAGCTTCCTCCATATCCATATAAGCCTGTTGTAATACCATTTGTACAACACGGTTTTCGGTTGGCGTAAATTCTCGCCCCTCTATCTTGGCATGACGGCCATCACCGCCAAAAAAATTATCAACCAATTTAAAAACAAGTTTTGCATCAAGAATAAAGAGAGCGGTTCCACGTAACGGCTTAAGACGCACCATATTTAATGATGTAGGAACATACAAGCTGTGAACGTACTCACCAAACTTTATAACTTGAATACCACCAACGGACACGTCGGCTGTTCGACGTAACAAGTTAAACAAACTGATTCTTGTATAACGTGCAAATCGCTCATTCACCATTTCCAGCGTCGGCATTCGCCCACGAACAATACGATCCTGGGTACTGAGGTCGTAGGAATTAACACCATCTTCCGATTCCTCCGCCCCCGAATCGACATCGCTATCATCAACCCCGTGTAAAAGGGCATCAATCTCGTCTTGGGATAATAAATCTTGTACTGCCATGCTGCTACAACCTATTTATTGCATAACAAAATTAGTGAAGAGTACCTGCTCTACGCCCTCTTCACCCATTTCATCAATGAGTATTTTTTGCAAATCGTCCAATGCTGCCTGTCGCATGACTTCCTTGCCTTCTGGTGTTCTCAACGCATCAAACTCTTGCGCGCCAAAGATCTGAACCAAATTATTTCTCACCAGCGGCATATGCTTTTGTAATGCGGTAATTGTTGCTTCTTTACGTGTCATTACAGCAAGATTAATTTGCACGTAACGTTGTCGACCTTTCCAACTGTAATTCACAACAAAAGGTGGCTTTAAATCATAATAAATCGCGGGAGAGTTCGATGAGTCCATCACCACGTCATCACTTTCACTAGATCCTCCACCGCTCATCATGAAAAATGCTGCAGCCCCGCCACCCAAGAGAATCACGATAAGAACAATAATAATGATAAGTAACATCTTGTTCGATTTCGGTGCCGCCTCTTCTTGTTCTTCTTTTTTGTCATCAGCCATGAAAATTCACCCTTAGGATTCAATCTTGTTAGATTTCAATTACTTTGCTTTAACACAGCGCCACACTTAACAAAATAAATGCAAGAGCTATGCCACGGAACAAGCCTCGTTAACGTTCATAAAAATCCATATTTATCAATAAGTTACAATTGCAAAAAAATGAGGCCGTCAATGTTTTGGCCATACTTCACAAGTGTAGTAGAGAATTTGGATATGAAAACGTCATTTTTATAACAGACGCTTGTTTTTACAGGATTTTTTGGCGGAAAGTTGGCATTACACTGCGCTAGAAAGTACTTTATAGCGCAGTGCTAAAACCAAGAAAACGTAAAAATTGAGGGCCGTATTACCACTAGGTTTAAGCGTAAAAATCTACCAGACTGTCTGTTTCAATGGTAGCAACTAGGCCGTCGCCCCCCACAGTATCATCATCACTGTCTTGACCCTTAGCGTTTGCCGCCAAACCACGTTCGTCTTCATTACCTTTATCATGGCGGTCATGTGTTAGGTTTTCTTGAATATCAACATTATCAACATCAACACCGTTTTGCTCTAACATATCTCGTAACCGCTGGGCTCCTTGTTCCAATGCATCACGTGTTACCGAATGCTGACTTGCAAAAACGATACTCGCCTGTTGGTCTTGATTAAACTTAATCGATACATCAATCGAACCTAACTCTGCTGGGTTTAACTTAATCTCAGCTTCCTGAATTTTCTGACCAATCATCATCATAATGCGTTGATTAAACTCAGGAATAAAACCTGGCTTGTTCAACGGCGTCGCAATAGAGGTTGATAAGGGCTTTGCTTCTTCGGTTTTGATGGAGGACATTTGCTCTAACGCACGACCAAACGAACTGGGTTTCACACCCTCATCTACAGAAGCCTTTTTCACGTCCTGACCGGGAATACGTAACTGCCTTAGCCCTTCCATGCCTTGGCTCAGGCGCTTATCAAGCGCTAACAATTTATCTGCTTGTGGGGTCATTACATCTTCAGCCCCCGCCTTAGACATGGCAGCACCCTCTAAGCGCCCACCTTCCAATCTCCCTCCTTCTAATAGCACCTTACGTTCCTGCATCATTTGCTTTAATTCATCCGATGACAAATCGGCTTGTTTCAAAAAGGTAGGTTCTGCCAAACGGTCTGAGCGGTTAACCGACTCAATTGCCTGACTAAGGGGAAGTATTTTTGATCCAGGCAATGCCTTTTCTAAAGGGTTTTCTGCTGATCGCTTAGCATCAAGTAATCGAGCGACATCATCCATGCTCCGAAGGGCGCCTGCAGACTCAGCCTTGGCGGCATTAAGTTCAGCCACTTTTACCGTTTCAGCTTGCCCCTCAGGTTTAATGATGGCATCCGATAACATGGCGGGATCATTTGCCTTACTCAAAGCAACACCCTGCATATCTTCTGGTGAAGTGCTTGAAATCTCAGACTCCAGTACACTCGTGATTTTTGATTCCGAAATAGGTGTTGGTTCTTTACCGGTATTGGTATCAACAGAGGCACTAGCTACACTACTTTCCATAACCTCTAGGTAATCACTATTGGCGGCAGCTTGATCGACACGTATATCAGCACTTATATCAGCACCATCATCAACACCCCCGTCAGCACCTAATGTTTGCTCCATCCATTGTGCCAATGTAGACATTGGGATAGTGGATTCTGATTCAGAATCCACTATCCCTGTAACCTCATTAGCCGACGTTACATCAGCATCACTGAGCTGCTGAAGAATATAGGGAGACAACACTACCTCATCAACCGCCGGGGTTATCTCACCTTTTGACCCTTGTTGTGCGTTATCAGCCTGCTCCTGTTGAAGCATTTGATCTTTAGACTGAGTACCTGACTGTTTAGCTTGCGCTAACTGTGATTCGGTTTGCTTAGACTGAGCCTGTTGCGTCTGCCTTATTTCTGCGTTTGCACCCTCACGCTGAGCACTATTTTGCTGTGAACGATCTTGCCGAGCACTATCTTGCTGAAAACTATCTTGCCGAGAGTTTTTCTGTGAAGCCAGGTCTTCGGCACGGTTATTCTCTCGATCTGCCTGCCTTACCCGGTCATTCCCATTATCTGGCAAACGCTTGCCGCTTTCCTGCTGTTGATTTCTACGATCAGCCTGGCTGATTCGCTCATCTCGCCTATTTTGCTCGGTTCGACGTGCATCATCTGCCTGTCTATCTGCTCGTTGAGACGCTCTCTCATCCGCTCTAATATCCGCTTGGCGAGCGTCTTGCTGTCGGCTTTCTTGATTTTTTTGACGTGAACGCTGCTCATTTCGAGCATCCACTTGGCGCTGATATTCTTGATTAAAGGCCTGCCTTTCATCACCAACCGATTGATTTACAACAGAACTTCTACCTGCACCAAGATCAACATCGGGGGCATTGGTACTGACAGAAATAGGCAAGGCAATATCAGCTGGCATCGTAGTAACTCCTGAACGCAATGGCAGATCACACGTCAATCACAGGAAAACACTGTGAGCATGGGATTCGTTATAGCAAATGCTATTAGCCATTATTCAGCAAAGACGATGCCAACTTTTAATAAACAACCATTACTACACGCCCAGACCGGAAATAGCACTGAGGATATTTTGAATAATACGGGTTAATTTAGGGTGATTTTCTTCATAAATAATGAGTTGCTTCTCTAACCCTTCAACCAACGCCTCTTCCCAATGATCCCCATCACCGTTGATCATTGACTCAATACGCCCAGCAAGCTCTTCTAACGCCTCTTTGTTTTCCTCATCAACCGAACTATCACCACCCAATTGATCTCGTAATTCTTCTACCGACGTTTTTAGTGTTTCTTTAGGCATGACCTACTCCTTTTATATGATAGGTATATAGCATAGTGTACTATCAGCCGACGCATCTTGATAACCATCAGTATTTAACAATATGAAATACCGTTAGCATTTTTTGGTATTTCTTTATGTTGAATTCGTCTGTTAGAAAAGAAACCGTGATAAAAAGGAATAAACCATGCCTCCAGCCGCCCGAATTGGCGATTTTCACATTTGCCCCCAATGGACAGGAATAGTGCCTCATGTGGGAGGGCCTATTGCTTTAGGGGAGCCTACGGTGTTGATTGCAGGTATGCCTGCGGCACGGATGGGTGATATGGCGATTTGTGTGGGGCCACCGGATAAAATTGCGAAAGGTAGTGCCACGGTGAAGATTGGGAATAAGCCAGCCGCTAGGATGGGAGATACCACGGCTCATGGTGGGGTTGTGATTGTTGGAGCGCCTACGGTGATGATTGGGGGGTGATAGTAATATTATTAGCCTCAATATGACGGCGCTTGTGGATCACGGTAATAATAGAAACTTGATCGCTGTATACATGATAAATAATCCGCCACGATTGCACGCTTACTTCTCGTATTAGGTCATCATTAACTTCCGGCACCACCTTTCCTATTGCCGGTAACTCAGCTAATGGCCCTGCTTTATCTAATATTCTATTGACCACTTCCTTGGCATTTATCGGCGAATCTTCGGCAATGTAATCATGTATGTCTTTTAAATCAGTACGGGCACGGGGTGTCCAAACTACCATTGCTCAATCTCATGTTTAAGGTCATCGTGAGAAATGACGTTACCCTCCTCAATATCCTTTATGCCTTGATGGATTTTATTAATCACGTAGAGGCGATAAACAATATCATTAAAGTCTACGCTATCGGGAAGTTGTTCAATGGCCAGGAGAGCTTCTTGCTTTGCGTTTTGTGTTTGCATCGATTTATTCTCAAAGGTGTTAATCATCTTACCTGCCAGCAGTAGTTAAGCGAAGTCATGCACTTTTCTGACACTTAAAGAGAGTTTACATGAATCTCCTGAGCCCATCACCTATCTTTATTAGGAGGCAAGGAGACGAAATTGAACGAAGGTTGGACTGCCTGAGTTGGTTTGAGCCACTTTATAAGTGATAACAAGATCCTTCTATCTTTAGAAACACAGAAAAATAATGCCCGAAATGACACTTTTATGATATTTCGGGCATTATTTTTCTCCAGTTTTTCCTATCAAACTAAAACCCTGAATTGACCAGATGACGAGCTACCTGTTCATAGAAATCGGCTGAACCACCATTGTAGGGTGCGGCTTCACGATAACCAGGCCCCGATATTAACGTGTCATCATTGCGACCGGTCACATACATGTGATGATAACCCCGACCAAACAGGCGCCCTTTTAGTGTAGCAACGTGAGACATGTTCGGATAACCCAGCAAATCCAGACGTTGTGATTTCACTGTGGTATAGCCATCATTTGCACCTAAAGCCCCCCAAATTAAAAAGAAATTCGCAGCCTCCAGGTTACTCCACAAATTAAAATCCCAATTACGTATTTTTGTGGCCCAACTGAAATATTGAACACCATTATCGCGTTCATTTGATGCATTGACCAAGACATCCCACTTATTTTCATCCCCGACAAAATCAATAAGTTCTGACCAACTTTGTTGAAAGCTCATATTATCAAAGGGGTAACCCAGCATGTACTTTCGTGAAAGATTCGTCAGGGAGTGTACATAATGACGATACATACCCAGCTCATCGAGATTACTTTCTCCAAAGTCCGGCGTTTCCATCAAATCATAAGTATCCCCTTGTTTCCACAACCCTGCTTGCACTTCTTGCTTCAGTGAACCCCAGGCCAGATCGTTGCCATAATCTGCCCATCCATTACCCGCTACCACATTGCTAAGATAAATAACGTCCAGCAATAACGATGCACCTACAGTTCCACGATTTTCTCCAACGAGTCCAACAAATGCAGCCACTTTATCGCGCATTAAACCTTGGCTTGGATCATCGTCAGAAACAGGTAAACGAGCAATCATATAACGACCGTCCTGGGAGCCTTGTGACATACCAAAAATATTCACCTTGCTTGCCCCAGTTTCTTCCAGTGCCTGCAGAACAGTATTTCGCAATGAACGAGCTCGAGCAGCATTACTTGCGTAGGGTGGTTTATCGGCAATATAAACTGGAACACCACAATGTTCCTCTAGCCGAGTAACAATCTCCGCACTGAAATAGCGGTGATAGGCGTTTAGGTTTCGGGTTAATTCGCTATTGTGAACATTGTAGTTTCTTGGGGGAAGGTCACGCTCCTCCACAGGTACTTCCCAGCGAGTGCAGCTCTGCCCCCCTGTTCCATCACCCACCCATTCCGCACACAAGTGGCTTGATTCTCTTTTCTCACAATCCTTTCCGTCCACATTATCAGGGCATATTTTTCGCATACTCCAATGATGCGAAAGCACAACAGGGTATTTTGTTTTACAGCTTAGGTCTTCGACAGCAAAAGCTGCATTCATTGTTGTTAAGGTAGTGAGCAGGCCTAACAGGAGCACAAGTGGTTTCGATCGCATAACATCGTCCTTTTTGAGTGATCAAAGATTAATCCAAGGTTTCATAGCTGATGGTTTTTTTTGAGTCGCCACGAAGAAAGGGGCGCAGCATACAGTCGTAATAAGCATTTTTCTTGGATTTTCTGATCAGCATTTGCTTGCAATTTACCTACTGAACATTCACTTACTAAATAATGAGTAGCCTCAAGACCTGTGTTTTCATCACAATTTGACCAATAAACGATAAATTATCAAACAAAATAAACCTTATAAACGCCTGATAATCCCATACATAGAAGCAATAAAAACGCACCTTTCTTTACGCCTCTTCTGTCTTTATACGAATATAAGCCAAAGATACATCAGTAAATCTAGCACCGCGTATAGAAAACACTCAAAACATCAGTGACACATCTAAGTTCAAAGAAACATTCAAAGGAATAAATGATGAAATTTAAAACGGGAATAATACTCGCAAGCTCAATCTTGCTTACCGCATGTGGTGGTGGCGGAGGCGGAGGAGGTGGATCAACAACAGCACAACTTAACAATAACGAGACCCCTACTACTCCAGAAACACCTTCAGCCAGAATTCAAGTGTCAGCTCAAAATGGGGAGATGTCCTTACAGTGGCCTGAAACCGAAGTGAACGGGAACACCGCTGAATGCTACAGAGTATCGGTAAGAGGAAACGAAAACGAAAACTACCAAGAAGTAGAAAGTTGCCTAGAAAACGCGTCATTTACGACCAAACTTAGCGTGATACACACCGATATAGCCGGAATAAGTTATTTGATAGAAGCTTGCGACAACACCGGTGCCTGTGAAGAGATTGACAATGTTACGCTGGAAAATGAAAAAGAAAATTTGGTAGAGAAAATCCCCCTCCCATCAGTACCAGGGCTTGAAGAGTTTGGCTACCGTACCTACCTGTACACCCCTAACGGGTCATACGTTAGAGCATCATTTGAGGCTGATCAACTTAACCATATTCTATCAGAGGATGAATCTACGCTAGTTTACCTTTTAAACCATGATTCCTCAACTGGAACAGGTGTGTATGCAGACCCCACACAAGGCAGGAGCATAGATAACGCTACAGATCAAGCTCTAGCCAAATCGGGTGCAATCCTTGTAACTAAAAAACAAGGTAACGAATGGGTTTTTGACACCTTCATTAAACCACCTACCCTTGAAAACTCTCCATTTGTGAGGCGCGTATATCACGCTGGCAAGAACTGGAGTAACCTTATAGATAGCTTTCCAGACGGTTTAAAACTTAGCACAGATGGCAACTCCATCGCGGTTACACTGCCTGAGTGCGGCGAAATAGAAGTACCCCGCCCCCAAGTATCTTTCGAATGCATACTATCCATTGTGACTTATAAAAGGAAAGATGGGGTCTGGGAGCTAACAGAAAAAATCAGAATAGCAGATTCAAGAGATGATGCTTATCTCACAGGAAGCCCCTTCCTTTATGCGGAGGAAACTATTGTTATGAGCGGTGATGGAAAGACCATACTATTTGATCAGAAAAGGCCTGAACTTAGACCGTACTTTACCGGTATTGTAAATTACCCCTACCCAGACCAATTTAATGGGCACCTTATAGAATCAAGTTATTCTGAAAACTACACACCAATCGTTTCGCGAAGATCAGTGGCCGAAGTACTTAACTTTGACGACCCCATCAATGGCTGGACCATTCAGGCAAGCATAAGACCAGCTCACGATGGGCTTCACCCATCTTACAGAAAGCTTAGCTACGATGGCAGCCTAATAATAGGTTTGGATCGCGGAATCCAACCCGACACTTTTCATACATTTAAACGAAACAACAACGTCTATCCTCCAATTTGGGAGAAAATTGATTCACCCCCATTCAATTACGTAGGCATAGGTATAGGTTCCCTTGTAACCAATATTTCGGGTTCAAGCGTGATGTATAACATCAATGGTGATGGAACAATTCAACACCCGATTTTTAAAATAATCGATGGTGTCTACACTCCCGACGGAGAGCTTCCCCAACTAACGATCAATAACAAACCTTTTGCATATCCAGGAGAAATTTCGCCAAGCCTTCTCCCAGGCAATGAAAGTGACTATGAGATGATAATAAATTCAACTGGTGACGAAATACTTGTCCTAGCAGGAGAAGGTTTTAACACTGGCTCAGAAGTGGAAATACAGATAAGCCGAGAATATAAAGGGTATGTGAAAATGGACGAGCTAATGTTTAACAACATACACCACATTGAAGATGCCTTTGATAACTCAATTGAAGGTGGGAACAGCACCGGCTATTATTTACATTTCAAAAAAGAGAATGCTGAATGGGGGCTTATTGGCCTGATCGCACTTCCAGATCGTAATCCTAACTGGTACACTCATCGGCTTGGCGCTGGAATGCCAGTTCAATTTTTAGAGGATGGAATCCTTGTAACTGGAAACATCTATAGATAATCAACAAAGAAGTACCAGCTCCGCTTGCAACATAGTGGGGCTGATACCTTATCTACAATATAAAGCCAGCACCCCTACCAGTTACAACAAAAATAACTCTTTCTTTTCAGTAACGTATTTTTGTTTTATCTTTGCGGTTACCAATCAACATCGATGGCTTTGAATGTAATTGGAGCTGCTGCACTTTCACAAAAGGGTCTCCAATTGAAGACCCTAATTATGAAGCATTGAACCGTACTTAATTAGGTGCTCATTCCTCCGGAAGCTTACAATACAACGCCATCGTAAGGGTTGCATCATGACCACCACAGGAAGTTAGGTCTTCTCTCTTTATATTATCTGCACCATCATTCTTTTTACAATCCCAAGTAATCGCACCAGTCTCTTCATTTTCTTTAGAAGTGCATTTTTTATGTATTGATTGTAACCGGAACGTCCAAGCAACATCAGTTCCTTCATCCGTATCTTCACGTACATCAAACCCTACAACTTCCTTCCACGTCTTACCGTTATCTTTTAACTTTGCTTTTTTAGCAGCACAGGTCAACGATGAAGTAATCGCATAACCAGCCTCTTTCCCTTCCTCGCATACTGGCTTGAGTATTGTTGTTTTATATTGCCCGCCTTCAACTTCAACATCAACTTCATCAGCACAATACCAATACCAGCCCCACCAAGACCATTTCCATTTTGCACACTCTTTATCAGTATCTTCCGCATAATTAAACATAGGTACTATTGTGAATGCTCGATTTCCATAGGTGTCAACAAAAGAACGTACAGTCGCCCAATCACCGTTTGTAGAAAGCAACGAGCCTCTGTCCAATGAATCTACAATAAAAGGCACCCACTTTTTTGGAACATCCTGGGTAACCGCGTATACACCGCCACTGTCCTCACAAGAAAAAAACAGCTCTTTTCCCCAACCATTCACCAAGTCATCTGATGCTGTCATATACACACCATCAAAACCTATAATTTCTTTACCTGCCCCCCCTCCTTCAGCATTAGATGTAGCATTTGCAGATACACAGCCATCATCATAAGGCCAGCCCCCACTAACCCGAGAAAACTCGTAAGCAGCATTAATCACATCATAGGTTCTTGCAATCGATAACGCTGCGGCACGCTGGTCACTGAATATTTTACTCGGTGCAAACAACACCGCTGACAACATACTGAGAGACGTCACAACAACCAAAAGCTGAATCAATGTGAATCCACGACTAAACCGCTCTACATTCATCAGTTAATCACTCACAGTACACAATATAGTCAAAACGAAGTTCATTACATCCATTCCCACTAGAAAACTCATCAGGAGCATCAGCATAACTAACTTCTAACTTAGCATTCCAATGCTCCACATCATCAATTTCTGTGTCTGTCACGTTAACCCTGTATCCACCAAGGTGCTTGGGATTAAATATACCCTCCGCGCCCTCTGGGTCAGATTTAACACACACACTTTTTATCATTGTGCTTAGCCTTGGTCGACGACATGCGGGTTTTTCAATATCGGAGTCTAAGATTCCATCGACAGAACCTGATTCAATTAACTGAGCCACCCTTGGTTTCGGAATATATAATTTAACCTTACTGTCAGATATTGATGCTGAAGGTAATAATGAAGCCACCCATCGGGCCCGCTCTTTTTCTTTATCAGTAGCAATCGCCCCACTCTTAAAATCATATTCAATGATTAAAACAGGCGTTCGCCCCCTTAATTGCAGGCAAGAAAACACATATTTATCTTCATTTCTAATTTCAGCAAAGTACCCACCAGCCTTTAAAACAGTAAACCCATCTGAACAGGATGTTGTACCATCCACGACCTCTTCTTCCCCTGGCCAAACGCCATCAATATTCTGTACATAAGCTCTAGTGGAATTGCTTAACGTCATAAATTCAGAAACATGAAAATCCACCAATTTTTCTTCTGTATGAGCTAGAAACATTTGAGAAAAAAACACAACGGAAGCAACAAGCAGCGCTGAAACCACCATCATTTCTACTAAGGTAAAACCACGAGACCTATTTGAATACATATTCATAAAGACTACCAAATATTAAAATTGCTGCTTAGCAGCCATAGAGGGGAATAAACTATACTGAGAAGAGATCGCATATTTTTTACGCGGATAAAAAGTCAATACTGACTGTAAATTGTCGTCTGTACCAACAGTGCTACTACTCGCGCCTAAAAAACGCCACTGGCCTTCTGGGGTACTTAACATCAACGTTAACTGAGAGACGCTACTTCCTGTTACACCCTCAATATAATTACAGCTAACACCCGTATTTTTACACAGAATCTGGATATCATTTTTTGTAAATTCGTCCGTCAAAGAGTATTCGCGATTAAAATCCAAGGCATTAACGATATTTTGCGCCTCCTCACTGTATGCAGTAAGCTCTAAAATCCTAGCTTGTTCCCGAATATCACCATAAAAGATGACGGAGAGTGTAACCATAAGAGATATAACAATTAACAGCTCTACTAGCGTAAATCCCTTATATTTCGAATGAGTTTTCGTAATAACTGGCCTATACATTACAATCAGCCCTATTAATTAAATCCACCGCCAGAAGCGGCACCTGCAAGCGGCAAATAGAACCCCAATACAGCAGCTAACACAGATGCCAGCATTAAAATAAACCCTACTCGGGACAATGCTTTTGATACCCTGCGGGAAGCATGAATATTTTGTAATTGCATTGTTGACTCCATTGCCTCAAGAATACGCGCCTGCTCCGAATCATCTACCTCAGATATAACAGACATCCCATCTCGAATGGTCGGATCCCAGTCCTCTTCATCTAGTGCATCCGCCAAACCTTCCGAAGAGGCCAATCTCGCATAAATACGTCCGTATATATCCCTATTCTCCCCTTTAGAGGACGACAATAGCTCATAGATTATCTCTGTATCCACAAAACCCGACTGTCTCAACATTCTATATATCGATAAAAACTGAGTTCCTCTATCAAGCAACCTCTTTTGATGGAAAAGCGAAAAAAAAGGTAGCCCTTTAACCAGTCGCCACAAAATTTTCCTATAAAAGACTAAGAATGGGAGCAGAATAAATGGGGCATAACCATAATTTCTCAACAAATCACCAAGACCAACTAATGCTAACGTAAAATTATTTGGTTTTAAGTGCATTGCTCCATCCATCATGCTTTGAATGGTTTCACCAATAAACAAGGGCACTAAAATAAAGAATGCAAGACCTAGTACGATATACGTAATGCCTAACCTTAACTCTGCACTAACATCCGTACTGATTTTTTCTCTATTTAGTAAGTATTTTGATGCTTCTCGTAAGGCCTCAGAATAACGACCATTTTTCTCCGCAGCTCTAGCCATAAGAATAGAAAACTTATCAAAATGAAAAGCTCTTAAATAGTCTGACAAACTTTCACAATTATCTAATTTTTCTTGCTTTGGCTTTAACCACTGACTGCTTTTTAGCAAAGTAGATATACCTTGATGTACAGTGCGCCCAGAAGCGAGCGCACTGCTTAACGTCTGCATAAACACAGCTTGATTCTTTGCATCTGGCGCTGAAGACTCTAATACTGTTGCCAAACGGCCCACAATATCTTCCCGAACAGCGGTAATACGCCGTTCAGGAATTTTCGAATTCCAACGCGCTTCTTCTTTATTGCTTGCCTCTACTTTTAAAGAAGCAAGCTCACCGCGAGAATCAAGATAGTTTACGACGTAAATCATTCAGATATACCTGATTATGAACAGTGGTAAGTGACGATAACCACATCACTCGCAGAATTATAGTCTGTGACTGTATCAATTTGAGGTTTGCCTGTTACATTTTTAATGATATCTCGTGCTGCCTGAGTGGGATTATCCGACCCTGTAGTGGGTATTGATACTGTTAACAATCGAGTTGTATCAGTATACGTTACTGACCAATAATCATCCCAAGGCGTTTTCTGATATAACCCTCTCTCTACCAAGTTTTTCTTTGCGGCTGTTGCTACTGGATTTTCTGTTCCCGCTCCCGCTGCCGCAGGGTAAGTCGCACCTGAGGCTGTGTATTCAGTGGCGTCGTCGATAAGCGCGCATGAACCAAAATTCCTGGCTTTATACGAACTAGCCGCCTTAGGAATGCTACCCAAAATAAACGCTGTCGTCATAGCGACTTTGGCGTCATCATTCGACTGTCCTAATTCTACAGTAATATACACAACCAATAGCGCCACAAGTGATACTACAGTGATCAATTCAACCAGTGTAAAACCAGCCTGTCTCTTTTGTATTTTCATATTTCACCCTTATATTTTAAATTAAAATTCATTCCTAAAAAAAGACACCAATAGCGCAAGAAAAATGCACATTTTATATGTATTTTTCCCACTAACCTTCAGCCAACAATACTTCATTATCAGAAAATGTAGCCTCGTCATTATTAGAGGCCAGACAACCCACCTTCTTTAATGAATTCAACGCCCTGCGACTGACATCTAGTGGGTTAATTTTCATCTCTAGACCTTCCAATGTGGTAACACCTTTTTTTGCAAGGCGAATGCCATCATCCCAAAGATCTAAAAAGTCACCTTCTACTTGCTGTGACAGCTTAATATGCACAGCGCCAACACCTTGAGTTATTAGCTTTTCAGTCTTCTCATCATTAACAAAAACTTCATTTACAATATGCCTCCCTAGGTAGCCATAACTGCAAAGCTCACAACCTTCAACCCTTGCGACATAGGGAACCTTTACCGTAGCTGGCATTAACGTTTCTACCGATTGGTATTTATCCCAAAGGGAGTCACGCTTTGAAATATGAACACTGGATGAGCAGTGGGGACACACTCTATTCACTAAACGCTGGGCCGTAACGGCTAATAGATTTTCCGCTAACAACGCATCATCCACACCAAGGTTTCGCAACCGATTGATAGCGCCGTGCGCATCATTAGTATGCAATGTTGTAAGCACCAAATGCCCTGTCATTGAAGCCCTCAGTGCCAATTCTGCAGTTTCAGCATCTCTTATCTCGCCAATCATGATAACGTCAGGGTCATGACGTAGCAGCGATTTTAACGCCATTGCAAACCCCATATGCTTAGACACTTCCAAAGCCGTTATTCCATCAAGTTGATCTTCAACGGGATCTTCAATCGTATAAATAGCTTTCTCTGGAAACTGATCTCGTATATCGCGAAGCACTGACTTTAAGGTTGTAGATTTCCCACTCCCGGTTGGCCCAGTAACAATAATCATTCCACTAGAACGCCGCCCCACACCGCGCAATATATCAACATGGGATTTCGATAAACCCAGCTGATCTAAACGGCCAACACCCCGCATATTATTGAGTATTCGAACGGTAAATTTTGGTTTCACTTGCGTAAACACTTTTACCGGAGCCATCTCCAGTCGCATGCTTACTTGTTTATGTGCAGCCTGGAATACCAAATAACCACTACAAGGTTCCAAATAATTATTTTGTTTGCTCACCCGCTCCATAAGATTATTTGCAACAAGCTTAAATTGCTCATTTGTGATCGTTTGCAGCCCTGGAATATTAGAGACTTGGCAGCGGCCATCAATACGTAACCGTATCACACCACCGTGTGATTCTGGGTTTATATGAATATCACTGGATTTTCTATTAATTGCCTCATTTAGTAGATCATCTACAAATTCTTTTGCCCAAGCACCACTGGTTTCTTTACTATTAAAAGCAACATCGTAGTTTGCCTGTACTACAATATCTGATTCAAAATCAGACATTGCCAAAATCCCCAATTTAGAGAATTGAATTTTATCTCTGCTGTCTTTTTTTCGCCGAATTAATGGCTCGATCTGGCTTCGGTCATAAGGATTCGTTACATACAAAACATCATCGGCAATTAGCCAAGGGCATTTATCATGCGTACTTCGAACCAACGTGTCGCGATTAACAATACTTCCAGAAAAAATATCACTCTTGTATATATCCGCCAATACTGCTGCAAGCTTTTCGTCATCAACCCCTTGTTCCCACAACCGAGGAACAATCTCCTCCGCTGAGGCAGGCAAAGCCATACTATGGGAAATTTTTTCCGAAATAACCCCATGCTCCACCAATTTCTCTTGGATTTTTTCAAACTGAATAGCTAGGCGATTTTTTGTATTTTCGGTAATTTTTGACACTGAGTAACCTATTTCTATTGGAGGTAAACCTTAAAACGACCCAATTTAATCCCAACTGAACCCGACTTGATAAATCACACCTTCTTTCTCTAGTTTAGCGCCATTCACGGTACTTACTGCCAGCACTCTATACCCTCCAGGAAGATAACCACCCTCTTTCGCCTCAACATTCCCTGATGCCGTTTTAAATGACGCTTGATTACCGTTAATTCTTTTCAAAATAGGAAGTGTTATTTTTGCGCCTTCTGCCGCGCTATTCCTATTACTTACCACAGGAGAACTTGCTTCGGTTGGCTTTTCATTATTTCCGACATTAAATCCCATAGAATCCATATCACCAGGAACAAAGCCTCCAGACTCCTTGAATGCTTGATAAGATTTCGCAATCTTCGCACGCTGCTCTATCAATTTGGCTTGATACTGCAAATCTTGTAATTCTCGCGCTCTTGCTGCCTCTCGCTTCAATACAGAAGCGCCATCTTCAGGCCCAGCTACTACAACAGTGTTCATTCCCAAGCACCCAATAATGAGTGCTCCCAACATAGTTGATTTTTTCATTATGATTCCTACTTTCCGCCGATGATTAGACTTTATCTATTATTTATTCACTACCTAATACAGAAAATCGTATCGTGGCATTCTTTTCTCGTAAGTTGATACCATACAGAAATGCAGGTACCGCACTTTGTATTTCTTTAGCAGATACCAACACTGCACCTACACTTCCCTTTAGGTCAGCCGTCCAGGACGCTAACGGCCCGTTATAACTATCTTTTGAGTTTTTATTGGAAACGAGAGAAACATCAACGCCATATTGATCTGCTATCGCCGTCACATAACGCCATTGGTTTTTGACCGGAGGTAACACCTCCATTTGGGCCAATCTCTCTGCCTGAGTGTTATATACTTTAATGTCCTCCTCAATAATCTCTACATCTGCAAACGCGGCTTTGTTAACCCGTACGACCTGGCGCTTATATATCTGGTGAGAAGTAAGGAATATAACAAGAAACATGACAGCCCAATGAGACCAATCCCATTGAGAAAGAAACCCTGGAAGATTAACTTTCATTATTTTTTTTCCTAATACTTAATATCCATTCACCTTTTGGGTCATACTCAGAGGTCACCCAAGAATAATTTTGAGCAGGGTTAACTCCCACATCAGGAACAACAAAGACTAACTTCTCCCTCTGTAAACTTTGTCCAGGCAATGTCGCTAACTTTGGATTAACCGCCCACACTGCGGCAATGCTCTCGATCATCCGTGCATCATTCGGAACATCTGTTAGGCGCGTTGTTTTTAATTTATCCAAACCTGATTGAATAACCTGCAATAACTCAGCCTTACTTTCTGCTTGTTCTGTCTCCAGCGCATATATTTTGGTTAAACCAACATCTGTCACAAGCCCTAAAACCACACACAAGGTCACTACTGAAATCAAACTACTCCAGGTCTTCCTCACAACTTCCTTACGTTGAGTCAATAATTCTGCCGCCAACTTAGCTTCAGTATCCGGCAATACAAGTTGATCAATCTCTGGGTTCAGTTCTGCTGCCTCGTCAAGGTTAAAACTTGCGTCCGCAGCGAAGAATCCAGCTTCGTAATCCCCTGAAAACTCAGCCCTCCCCAAATCACAATGTATATAGTAGCCATCTTGAGGGGTTATTTTTACTACCTGCAACGCCTTTCGATATGACACTAATCCACTATTAATTAATGTATGCCACATTCCGAATACACGAGTATCTGGATAAGACTCTCGAATATCTTCTATATCAGTCTCTCGAATATGAATTGCAGGACAGTTATTCGTAGCCGGTGCTAGTTCTACATATTGATGTTGCTCACTTAGCGGAACCGGCCCAACAATATCAGGAATAAAAACAATATCTTCGCCTAAAATACGAACTGGCCGACGCAGGTATTCCGAAAAATCTGACACGTTACGCCCCTTCCAATATTGTGGGCGTCACTGTTAACACTAACTCTCTTCGTTCAACACCTTGAGTTTCATTGCCGAAAATAGGCTTGAGTATTGCACCTGTTAGCTTTTCCCTCCAAGGTAATTCCTCCAATTTTTTCGCTATCGCCCTTCGGATAAACCCACCTAGTTGAATGGGTTTTCCTGACTCTGCAATCACCTGGGTAGAGAGTTCCTGCAGTGCAATTCGCGGAACAACTTGCGCTTCACCTTCAATTTCAAACACATCACTGCCATCCATAGAACTCACTACAGGCCATATATCCAAAAGAATTCTACCATCGGATAATATTCGTGGTGTTACCGAAAGCGTAACTCCAACTCGCACAGACTCTAATGTTTTCTCAACGCGACGATTAACCACCCCTTCAGGCGTTACTCCATCAGCACCGGTAACTTCTATTTTCCCAATATAAGTCGACTCTTCACCACTTGATATATAGGCATATCCTCCATTTCTAACAGTAACATTCGGCTGATTCAGTAATTCAACCTCACCAAATTTACTCAAAAAGTTAAGGATAAAGCCTGCATTTACTTTACTCGAAGAATATGATCCAGCGCCCTGAAACAAAGTATTCGTTGAATCAAAAATACCATTCTTAACGGTTTGAAATCCAAAATTCAGAGGGTTCCCATTAAACGACCCATTTACCGATGCTAACTGATCCCAATCAATACCTGCTCCACGATCATCATTAAGTGTTACGTCATAGGCCTTAACTGAAATATTAATTTGTTTTGATCCCGACTCTGCTATAGATGAAATAAATTCATCAACAGCCTTCATTCGCTGCGGAGCCCCTCCTGCACTGATAGTTCCCACCGATCGTACAGCTTGTATATATGGAGATACTCTTGTTGCAGATGTCACTTCCGAGCCTCCGTCTTGAACATTTAGTATACGCTTTGCACCGTCAACAATGGCTAGCCACTCATCATCATTAAATACCGTAGATATCTCATTAGTCGTAGAAGCTCCACCACCAGACTTAGATGAACGCAGCGGTCTACCTACGGTAAGGCGTACATCTCGTTTGGAGGAAAACATAGCCAAATTCCATTGCTTATCGACAAAAGAACGTATTTCTACTTTTCCATTATTTAGACTTATTTCATAACCACTTAGCGATGACAAGTATTCGAGGTAATCTTTTACGTACATGTCCTTAGCAATCATATTGAGCGTCTTTGACAAATCAATATTCGAATCTTTTGGTATAATACTGTTATTGGGTAATTTCAATCTCAATGCATCGACTAATGAGACGGATCCAACAAAACTCACCTTTTGACTTAGAAAATTTTCATCTGGTGTTACTTCTCGTAGATAGGTCGACGTATGCTCTGGAACAAAAGTAACCTCTTGTTTTATCAACGGCTCATACTTCAACTTATCCGTATGCGGTGTTATTGCACACCCACCAATCAACGTACTCACAGCTAAACTAGCCAACAGTGGTTTCAACATAATTCTCATTTCTCTATAACTCCAACTGTTATCGCTTGCTGATGACTAACAACGGTGAGGCTTCACCATCTGCATTGACTAATTCAAAAAAGTACTGGTGACTCATACCGATGGAATTCAATAAATCTGATAACGCCCGCTCTCTTGCTTTTGTTGTCACGTATTGAAAACGACGCTCTTTAATCTTCGGATCTTTCACGTCTACTAGAATACGCCAGCCTTCTGGCATAATGGCGGTAGCTATTTCTTCAATGGTTCCTGCTGCTATCTCTACGGCAATCGCTGCATTTTTTACTGCCAATGGACTAATTTTATCCGCTTCACTTTGATCAGCCGTTGCGTTTGCTGCTTCCAAAATCCGCTCAGCATTGGCTTGAGCGGTTTGAACAATCTCTTCCGCAACGTTTTGCGCATTTTCTACAGCGGCTTTTGCTTCAATGAGCTGTACTTTTAGTGTTTCTAGCTCTTGTGCATTTATTGCAGTATCTGCAGCTTGTACGGCAGTCGCCGTTAGCGATGACAAGGCAACGGTAAAAGCCGATGCTGCTGCGATCAAAGTGTTCTGTTTCATAGTTGTTTCCATTTGACGTGTGGTACGCCTAATTCCTTATATCTGGCTATCTGCGCAATTTCCTGCGCACATCGATTTAATGATGTGGCCTTTAAAGCGCTCTATTACGTAAAGAGACGGGGTGGACGCAAATTAATCACGAAAAACTGCGCAATTAATTTGCTGCAATTGCGCGATTTATTGCACGTTTTCTCAAGAAGGGTTCTTCACCTGTCACCGTCAGTAAATTCTGCTGACGATTTTCTGCATCACGTTCGCTGAAGTAAGCGCCAACGTAAATAAAGTAAGCAGGCTTACGCTTGTTAACCCCACGCCACTTGTCATTAATATCGGCGTCTTCCAACACATTCCACATGCTGTTCCAGGGGGTTACTTCTGGATAGCTATAAACAACAGAGTAATTAAACTGAGGTTTGCTATTCGGCAGGTCAGTGGTTGAACGAACCACGTCGCCATCAGCGTTACGCCCTAACGAACCACTAACCGCTCCCTTTGGATGGGTTAAACTTGCAATCAATTCTGCTTCCTGTTCTGCGATATTCGGCACAACATTGTCTTCGCTCTCTGAAACGCGCTCGCCTGTTGCCGATACAGCCACCATTGGTGTCATCTGCGTCAATTGGCTCAACACATTGTCAATCGCCAACACCGCTTCACTTACTTTTAGCTTCACTTGCGCAATAACATCGTTCTGTTTATCCACGTCAGGTTTGGCAACTTTATGGGGGGTGATAGCAGATACGGCATTGTTATGTCGCGATGACACGCCATTACGTGATGCTTTTGGCGAGCGTAATCGATGATTTTCTCGCTCTAACGCCTCAATCCGCTGCTGTAATGCATCAAACCGCTGAAGATAGCGATGCTCTGGCTCCGCTTCATATTGTCCAATACGAGCTTCACGGTTCGCTGTAGGATCCGCTAACTGGGTATACCAGGTACAACCTGCTAGTAATGAGGTCAACGCACAAGCGCTCACAATTTTTGACGATGTTTTCAACATAAGGCTTCCAACCATTTCCATAATCCACCTAGCACCTAATAATGAGTACCTAATAATGAGTACCCACGAACTGCATTTCCCTTATAGAGACTAAAGATGGTTAAATTTTTCTCAGAAAATGGCGAAATAATTCACAGTTTTTTACGTTCTTTCATCATCAAACGCCTCTTTCTCGCCAAATACGCTTAAAACTGTGCAAACTCTTGTGCTGCGATGGTCTTTTTTAAGGAAATGATCAAGTACAATGAGGGGCACAGCGCAGACAATGACAATTAACTTTACTTCTAAAAGAATCTTTATTGCGGCTATTTGTGGTGTGATTGGAATATTCACCGGCATACTGGGTAGCGTATTGCTACACCAACATCAGCAATACCAATCAACGCATCTTGCCTCCCTCGCTTATTTGGATGCGGCACTGCACGAACTTACGACTTTTACTCCAAAGAGGCTTGTATCTGACGAATCAAGTTTTCAACGTTTTCGTGAGCTAAACGGCTCAGTGGTCACCCGGTTTCAACGGTTAAAATATGGAAATGATACATTGGGTGTTTCAGCGCTTTCCCCAAGCGATGATCCCGCGGTGGCGACATTACTAAGTGATGGAGAAAATCTACTCGCAGGATTCGGTAAACTGATTCAGTCTCGCCAAGATATCAACCAGTACCGTCAATACAATCAGCGATTGTTATCTGAGGCAGACAGTTTGGTACAGGCAACAGAGGCAATTGCCTCGGCCAGTGAGCAACAATCTCTCTCAGCCACTCAAATGAAAACACTGGGTAAATTAACGCTACTCGCCAAGGCGCAGCAGTACGACATACAGCGCGCTCTGTTATCCATCGAAACCAATGCGGCATCATTGATTAGTGGTAGCAAAACTCGACAACAAAACGCTCAATCCCTGATTCAGCAATTAACCGCAAGCAATAAACAACTGGCCAATCCGGTGTTACGACGCATGATCGTTAATATTTCTGATCAATTAGATCAGCATATCAACACGGTATTATCACTTTCCAACGCAACAAATAATTATGATGCGCTTGAAAAGAACCTGAAATCGCTTACATCAACCGTAAAAACATTGTTAACCAGTGTGAATAAAGCAAGCGATACTCTATCTGGTGGATCTTATATGGCTCAACTGACGGTAACGCTGGGTGCTTTAGCCGCTTGTTTGAGTTTCTTTTTTACGGGACTTTGGATAAAAGAAGAACACACCGCTAACAAAAAAACACCAGGGATGGCAACAGACTCGAAGGTGCCCTCCTCGTCCTTTGAAACGAGCAGCCCTAATAGCACAAGCAAACCCAATGAGAATACCCAACAACGAAAACAAATCATCACCGAGAAAAATCAGCTTATCCACGATATTCAACCCATCGTTGACGGTGTATTTTACGTAGATGCCAACGAATATGCTGAAACAACAGGAGAAATCGCGAAAGCCTTTAATGGCGCCCGACGCTCTATCGTTAAACGCTTACAACTGATTCAGCAAGAAGTGTCTCGACTACAACAGTTACAGAATCAACAACCGATAGACCCTACGACAGATAATCAAGAAAAAATCACCTCACAGCACGATAAAGAGAGCGCGATGGCCCCGTCATCACAATCCCCCCTCTCCGTACTTTTTGATATTAAATCTTGTGTCGATATCACCTTTGAAACACAAACAAAGATTGAACAAATAAAACGCCTTTATGCGACAGATAATGAAACATTACATAACTCGCAAACGGCATCTCAAACCGAGCAACAGACAAATGCTCTAATGGAATGCCAGGATCACTTACGGGTACGACTTCGAGACCTGCAAATGTTAATTGACCAACACCTTGTCAACCCAACACCTAACACGACTAAAAGCACGGCTGACCCACAAGCAGAAACATCGGCAACCGTGGATCTTGAACGTCTATCCCGTTTACTTCATAGCTTTCAACTGACAGAAGTTCCGCGAGCTCGAAAAACGCGAAAACCTGCTCCACAAGCTGCCCGGCAATCTACACGACAACCTGCCCCACAAACCACCCCCTCACTCTAATACCATCGCCAACAAAAGGAAAAACCATGGCTACTTCCGTATTCGTTGATGCTGCTCATTATGATGTTGTGGGCTCGCACGACAGCACTCAAACTGACGATGATCAGATTGTGACCTTTCACCATCGTGCTGATATTGAGACCTTTGTCGAAAAAGCCATTGAGGCGGATAGCGCAGAGCTACATCAACTGGCAGGCGATCCAACGATTTCTCCTTTTGATACCGCTGCGCTTTTAGAAGTCATTTCAACACAAATAGAAAGTGGCCTGCTACGTGTTCAGCAAAATGCCAGTGGTAGCTTTGGTGGCGGGAATGGCGGCGGGGGCGGCTCATCGAGCGCCACATCAAACACCACAACCAGTATGGCAACAACCGCTGCAGGCAGCCCTCAACCAGCGCATGTTAACCACGAACTTCTTGAGAGCATCAGTGACCGTTACAGTTCTGATATGAAACACTTTATTGCTGCCCACAAAAACAACTATGAGCAATTTGGTGGCATTAAATCAGAATTTCTAACACAAGGTAACACCTCAAGCCAGCCGGCATCATCGACTCTAACAACCGCCACTGGCAGTAATGCAACAGGATTAGCCAATAGCGCTAATTCTTCAAGCCATGCCTCAGCTGGCACTTTAAATCATTCGGTAAATACCACTTCAAGTACCCCGTCAAATAGCGGTGCTGATCAAAACCTATCAGCACATACAGATTCAGGTACGGCACAAACGTTACCTGGCTCTACCCCCTCAGCCTCATCAATACCTACTTCCTCGTCAACACCATCTCCAACACCTCTGCCACTGAATACCCCGCAGGAATTACGCTACAAAATTGTTGTCGAAATTGCAGGTCACCACCCTTGTGCAAAACAGCTTATAGAAATCAATGCGCTTTCTACGGATAAAAGCGCCCCTCGCGAGCAACAAGAACAACAGAACCGCGGGGTTAATCATAATAGAGACAATCACCGAGGCATTGTGGAGTTTAAAAAGCTGCCCAATACCCCACGTGACCTGGCCATCATTATTCCCACCAAAGGCCATGGCGCAAATATTCGCCTACCCCTAAATACCACAGTAGCACCCAACGATAACCAAACAGAAAAAACGGAATGGGACAACGTTCTCATACCCGTAAAACCCTTAGCATATGCCACTAAAGAAAACCAAAAACAACAAGCTGATGTGTTAAAACCCGGTTGGATTTATATCTTTTGGCGTGGAAAATTATGGCGAGAATTGGAAGTTAAAAAGAACCAAGCATTACGCGATGTAAATGTTGAATACTATCGACGTAATTGGAATGGCGACTTTGGACAAGAGGACGAGCGTGAAGCGGAAGGTCACTGGCAAACCGCTGCCTGGGTTCCCTATAAACTGGATGGGGAAATACAATCTGGCAACAATGCCCCACTGATGATGTACAGCGAAAGCCAGCTTGATTGGCCCTATGTTGAATCATTAGAAGCGGATAATGCAAAACTGCTAGACGCCGCCTCTGAGCTTGATCTAACAGCCTATAGCCAGGACAACCATTTTAAAAATGCCAATGGTGATATGGGGAGTATTGAGGATGCGTTGTTGGATCAGTACTTTGACCCAGAAGAACACGAATATCAGGTGGTTAGTGAAAAAGGTAAAGATTTAAGGGGGTATCGGGATACGTTGGTTCCGGTGGTGTATCTACAACCTCAAGGGGATTTCTTTATGTTAGAGGTTCAGGACGAAGATGGCCGCGCCGTTAGGGACAAAACATTCTCCTTAGTTATCGGTGATAAAGAATTTTCCGGTCAGCTCGACACCAAAGGGCAATTAAAATTTGTAGTGCCTGAGGGCATTCCAGGCGGCAGTGGTAATGTAAAAATCTGGGCCGAAGGCGATGATGCTGAACCTGAAATTATTCCTTTTAAAGTCAACCCAGGCTCATTAGCCGATGTCAGCACCGTTGAAGGCGTACAAACCCGCTGTAATAACTTGGGGTTTGATGCAGGTGTTGTCGATGGCATCACTGGTAAAAAAACCAAGAATGCAGTGAAGGGATTTCAATCCACCTACGACTTGGACGTGGATGGTATCGCCGGGCCGAAGACTCAGAAAAAAATGAAGAAAGTATACAAAAGATAAGGGCGTTTCAACCACGTCATCAATACAGCCACAACAAAAGAACACAGAGAAAAACATGCAACGCTCAGAAACTCAGTTTGTAAAAAACGCCGTTAATATATTGGTATTGCGAACACCAAGAACACTAAAAATTAGGATTACGCAGCCTGACGCAGAAGACGATGCTGTTTTTCCTTATATGATATCTCTAGGTGACGACCATATCAGTGGAGAGGTGAAGAACAATGAGATTCTGGAAGAGACGTTTAAAAAGGATGTTGAAAAAGGAGAATTGTGGGTGTGGTTTTATGGGTTAGATAACCCTGCTACGTTATGGGAATTTGAGATTCGGCTTGAGCCCCATCAGAACGAGATAATTGACGCACAAACGAGGTTGAATGCACTGTCCTACCCTTGTGGTCCCGTTGACGGTATCAGCGGCCCATTAACTGCATCAGGGTTACACTCATTTCAAACCGACAATGACATCGAGCCTTGCGGTGAATTAACGAGTGAAACAACCAACAAACTAAAGTCAATCTACGGTAGCTAGTCATGGATGATACATTGGAATTACAAGAAACAACGTCGCTAGAGCCAACCCTTGAAAGTCATGGCCAATTACCAGTACAAATGCAGGAAACTCGCTTTGCGTCTAAAGAAAAATCTGACGACCAATTACAAACCTGTTCTCCTCCACCAACGCATATTATGGTGTTGCCCAGAGCAAAGCGTTTAACAAATCCTCTTTTTGCCAATCAAACCTTTGCGCCTATCGCACAACGAACTGACCTTACACCCTGTACTAGTGAAATATTTGACGAAGAAACAACCCAACATCGCCTTGGTCAATATCAACAACTTGAATACTCAGAACAATGCCTACGCCCTGGCTGGTTATACCTTTTTAAGGAAGGAAAACTATGGAAGGAATTTCAGGTAAGTTGCTCTCCAAACACTGATCCATTGGCTATTCTTGATCATTTATTCAGTGAAGAACAACGCACTACTTTCGCTGAAGTCCAGTTACATCCGGAACAAAAACCCGATGTCCGCGAGGCGGGAGCTGTTGAGCGCCCTTACTTACTTCTTCCCCAAGATATCGAAGTCGAAATGGCATGGTCTGAAATACAATGGGGCTGGGATCGAATAGAAGCGATGGCCGACGAGAGTCTTCGGCAAAAACGCTGCATTAGCATCAGTTTGCCAGAAGCTCAAAGTAATTCCAATTCAGCTCTGCAACATTACAGCAGTGAAAGCTATCAACTTTATGCGGACACAGCCGTTCCGCAATGGCTACGCTCCCAGGCCTCATCGGTATTTTCTGCGGAATCCAATGAACACCCTGTACAACATATTATCTCGATCCAATTTGAGGATTACCTTGAAATTGGCCGCGAGCTGGCAAACCGTTATCAACGTGCGGTCGTTGGTCATGACAACCTCATAGCTGAGCTACAAGACCCTGACAACTCCGGCGACTACCCAACGGGAAAACCAAAAAAATTCCCGTACCGTTTTGCTCGATGGTTTAACTCCGCACAAATGGTCTACCAACAAGTTTTTAGTGTCGATCACCAAGAGAAAAAGTATTTCAGTAAACAACACAACTTACACACCTTTCGATCACAATTAGATATTAAAGATATTTATGTTGCCTTAGGTATTGATGCCCGACGTTTAGCACGAACCTATACCGAACAATGTCACTGGCAGCTAATGAACTTTATTCGTGGCCAATATGAATCAGCCAGCCTAACAGAGGAAATGAACGCTGCCGTCATTGATACTATCCACACTCATATTACGGACTATCAAAGTTTGCCTGCCTTATCGGACGTGATCATTGATATCGACGGCCACCCCCTAGAACCCACGGAAGCAGACGACCTACTATATTTTGCGATGTTATTTAACCGCATTGGTGAAGTGTCTCGCATGAAGGACATCACCCTCGATGGTAATCAAGAGGCCTTCTTAACCGCAAAATCATATGCTGAAAGCCATGCCTGCGTTACCTTGCTATATGAAATCAATGGCCATAATCCGGGGAATCCCTGGTATCAATATATCGAAAATAGAGCGGTTACCGATGAAAATGGGGAAACTAAAGAAGGTATGTCTAGCTCCGGTGAATTTCAAATATCCCGTCGTCTAGGACAACTCTTCACCGCGATTATTAGTAATATGATGGGGCCACACATAGGTGCGGATAAAAAACGTTTAATCTCCACAAAAAATCGTTTGTTTAACTTAATCACTGGCAAACTCAAATTTAACCACGCTATTACTTTGGACAAAATCGCTAATTTGGATGGAATGGGTTGGGACAAAGAGGCTATTCTTGAAAGTGGTGACCGAAAAAAATACTTACTCAGCCAAGCTATTCGGCCTGATCATATACAATATCCAAAAAAAGAAGATATACAACCACGAAAAGATCAACTTAAACGCATACAAGACAACAACATCGAACGTATAAATGTAGCGTATAACATCGAAAAACCACGTTATAAAGACCAACTCAAATCCGAACAGAAACGCCTAGATTCTGTTGCCAAACTAAATGCAGATAAAACCAAAGCTACCGCATTCGCTGACGTAAGCAGCGCCAACAGCGAACTCTCACAGCTACAATCTGCCCGACAACGGCAACATGTAGTCCATGCTGAAAACACAAAGCGCCATCAAGCTGCGTTAACAAAAAATGGGAATACCGTAAACTCTCTCCAGATATCGATTGATGATAATAATGCACAATGGAAGGATCTGAATAATCAAAAGATCCAAACCTTTGCTGACACGAAGATCATTAACAAGGAAATTCGAAGCATAGGCGATATCTATGCAGATAAAATATTTTTCCCAGAAATAAAAGCCACTGTTGGAGACTTGGTAACCCGAGGTCTAAACTCCCCCCTTGGAAAATTACTACCAACGCCAGAATGGCTAACGTCGTTCGCTAATGAATCAGAAATTGAACTTGAAAAAATCATCAACGAACGGGAAGAAAAGATCCTTCAAAAGAATATTGAACATGAACAAGTCATATCCAAGCGAAACGATATCAGTCAAAAAATAGTTAATAAAAATGCGGCAATAAGCCATCAAACAGCATTGTTGGATAAACGTATAAAAGAACAAAAACACCTTGAAATGCTAAAAAAATCGAGTGATAGCCAGAACCAGAAGTCTATATACGCGCTTGAACAACATGAAAACACTCTGCGTTCCGCCAAGAAAAAGGCAAGTGATAATCACAGCACCATTAGCCAAAAGGCTGATGCAACACTTGCTAAGAAAAAACGTCAAAGCAGTGACAATCTCAAAAACAAACTTGACACATTCGAGTCACGTCATAAACAAAAAATATCGGGCATCAAAGAGCAATATCAGGCAACCGTTAACTCATTAGAAGCCCAAGCTTACCAGAAACACCTATCAGACGTTGCCAATGCTAAGTCACAAGCAGCATCTACAGGAGAACGCCTCCTAAACCCCGCAGCCCCTGGGGATATTGCCCTTGAAGGAAAATTAAAGGCCATTAAAGCAGGCCGCCTCACCATGGACGATATAATCACCACCAACACGCCTGAAGAATACGCAAAATTAAAGAGTAACAACACAACCGACACACTTGTACTTACCCATAAAGAGACCGAAATCTGGCAAGATCTCATCACTAAAGAAGTTCATATGGTTTCCATCACAGGGAACGCTGAAAATCACGTAGATCAGTTTCTTATACATCGCAACACGACAGAAAGCTTTCTTGCCCACAAAGAGCGAGTGGCCCAGTTCAGCGCATTGGTCGTTGGTTTTGAAATAATCACGCTTTACGATAACTGCATCAAACTTAATGACCAACACGCAAACAATAAAGATCTACGCCCCATGTTAGATGTGATTGGTGGAATATTCGACACAGGTGATGCCGTTGCCTCCGTTGTTGAAGCACTTTATGAACGTAGAGTTGTGTCACTTAGCTTGCGAGCAACAAGCACTGCACCGTTAACTGCAGAAACAGCTCTAGCAAATAGCCGACTTGCCCTGGCTAGCAAAGGTGCACTCGGTTTTATGTGCATAGCAAACTTTTACAGTGCAGCAATGTGCTTTTATGACTTTCAAGACAGATCACTTAAAAATGATGATTCTCGATGGGCATTTGCTATGCAAGGCGTCGGCTTTACTGTTTCTGGCGTTGGTGCATTACTCGCGATAAAAATGACAGCGCCGTTAGTGATGGCAATGCCGATAATTGGGTTGGTTATTCTTGCTATCGGTACATTGGCCTATTACTTATGGTGGACAGAAGACATGGATGTGTTGGAAATGTGGCTTAAACACGGCCCTTTTAGCACAACTGAAGAATCGTTAATTAATTACAAAGGCAGCGTCTATCAAACACGACTGTTTAATGTCACGATTAATAAGGTAGGACAAACCAACTACGGTCAGTACAGCTTCTTTGATAAAAACGTCGGTATTCTACGAATGCCAGAGGTCGTGTTGGAAGATATAAGTATTGGTAGCGATGTCATTGTATTGAAAAAGCCTAAAGATTTACGACCACAATCAATTTGGATAAACCCTAACAATTACCAATTACTTGCCGCTGAACACGCCGTTGCCTTTAATGAAAAAACAGCGAAATATCAGCACGGGTGCTTGATGTATACAACAGAAGGTGACAACACCATCTATCACCTTGATAATGCGAGATTAGGGCGTATTGGAGATATTGTTGGAGAAGGTCACGTCGGTGTTGGTGACCAAAAACATTTGTTAGCGTACTTGTCTCCCGACATCGAGTTAAATAGCGAGCGGTTTGATGAACCATTCGACAGCTCCCAGAAAAATAAAGTTAACCCTAAAGAGTGGGAAACAGATGGGCAACTCTGCTTGGATGCGCTGAAAGCAGGGTTATATCCAGCGAAAGTTAAGCTAGAGATGAAAGCGAAAGAGGTTATCGATAATCGAAAAGACAATATTCACGGTGGGTATCAGACTGACGCCATGATATATGGTGATGGAAAATTTTATAATGGAAACTTAGCGAAGATAACGATTACTGTTCCGCCTGATATTCCGAATGATACTTGGGTTACGGTGATGTTGATGCGAGTTGATAAAAACGTATTGAATGACAACGACTACTATGTCATTCAACGAATACCTTTCTCCTTAAGTACAAGATCAAAAACAGATACTAATCAGGATGTTTCCTTATTATTCTCGAAGGAGAAAAACACAATATCCGTTTCAATTGATATTGATAAAATCAACAATCAAGGTTCTGTAAAAATCAAGGATACAACCTCACAATATGTTACCGGAGAAACATATCATTTTGATGCCTGGGTGAGCTTTGGAAAGAAATCGGCCCTTCAACAAAAGGATGATAATATTATTGAAAACAACATTCGACCGTACAGAACTACAGTTACAAACAAATTAATTAATGGTCTTGACTGGGAAAATAGCGCGCAAAAAAGCAGCAAAACCAGAGTAGGCTGGTACACCTCTAACGACTTATTTAGTCATAAATTTAATAGACCAATATAAATACCATACCGCAGACCATTATTCGCCATTCCAACCCAAAAGGCATCTCCAAAGGTTGTTTTTAACGCATGCTACTTATTGCAAACCCGTTAATTTAGCGGGGAAGTAGATCCGTTAAAAAACTTGAAGATGTCATAAAATCAATCAAATACATTTCGGAATATATCACCTACGTGTTCAATATATGCAGAAAAACCATCAACTAAAATTAGCGGCCTATAAACTTCAGCACCTTGAAGCGCATCTGAAAAACCAGGGAAAGCCAAATATTGCACAACACTATTAGGAGCGGAGTTAAATATCCATGAACCAAATGAAGTTGATTTATTGTTTTTCCTAAAATCATACGCTGCTTTTTCACACAGCATACTTTCATCTCCCCATCCTTTCCAAGGTAGGAATTCGGCCAACTGCAATTCTCCAAATTTCAGCCGGATATTTAGTGTATTCAGCTCTTTGATTGAAAGAAACTCAGGTACTCCACCTAACTTTATTGGGTCAACCCAGCTCCCGTCCACTGTTGATATTTTGAATGGTACATATAGCTCACATAGCTGAGGATTGGAAAATGCATCTTTTGAATAGTCCTTCCACCCAAACCTAAACCGATGTGACTCTAGAACCATCGTATACTCAGTGCCTTCAAATTGTATGCGGTGAATGTGACGCTCTTTATTCCCCCCTTCCCCTCGAAGCACCAGCTTCAACACTGAAGTCAAGTTAGTACTATCACCTTCAATAACCAATGTCCTATCGGTATATTCCTTTATAGGGCTATTCCCTGCTTTCTTTTCGTCACTAATAAACCGTTGAATCTCTTTATCAAACTGGGGTGTTTTGACGATATCGAATTTCGTAAGATGACCCTTTGTAAAGGCTGCTGATATCAATATAGCCCCAAACACCCCCCAAAACGGAATACCCAACGCCCACCCCATCAACAACGCCTTCCGCTGACTCCTTTCATAAACCGGACTACCCTCCCCCTCCAAATCCCAATTCTGATAAACATAGCCACTAGCAATCGCCATATACAAACAAGATAGCCCAAATGCAAAAAAAGCGAAGCCTGATGTATGGTACCCTGTGAAAAACCTAAGCGATAACCCGCCAAGAATCATTCCTCCAGCAAGCCATATATGGATAAATGCGAAATAGCGGAAGAATTTCTGTGTAATAGTGAGTTCTTGCATTAAGGGGTACCCTATCGTTTTGACGGCTTTATCATATCACTTGGCGAAGCAACGGCCTACTCACAAAAATAAACCGCTTTTTCTTCATATATCCCAATAGCAGTAGACCTTTAACAACCAATATCGTTTATAGTCACACCAGGGCGACATGACGTCACCCTGATAACAATCGTTAAATGTATAACTTCAAAAAAGGAATTTACAACATGCCTATTAATCAACAACTCCGCCATCCAAAAGAATCACTTTACCGCTCTGTATGTATGCTTATCGGTGGGCTCATTTGGCTTTCACTGGGGATTTTTGTCCTACCATTTCTCATCCCTCTTGCCATTTTATTATGGATATCTGAGAAATTTTTCCAAGCAACCATTTTTGGCAATGCGGTTCACGTTAATGAGGATCAATATGCCAATATAAACGCCATCGTTAACGATGTTGCTCAACAGCTAGGGGTTAATAATATTCCAAGAGTATTTATCCTTAACTCTGACGGCATCTCAAATGCGTTAGCCATAAAGTTTTTGTCTGGCAAATACATTTTACTCTTTAGCAGCTTAGTTGACCTGTTATGGGAAGATGATAAACACCAAGATAAAATACGCATGATCATCGCTCATGAGCTTGCACACTATGCTGCTGGGCATATGAATCTATGGATAAGCCTATTGATCAAACCGGCGATGTTTGTACCATTCCTCGGCGCAGCATATAGCCGTGCGTGTGAATTAACCGCTGATAGAGTTGCAGCTGATTGTGTTAAAAATCAAAAGGCGGCCGTTGATGCGATGATCACACTAGCATCAGGCAGTCGAGCGCTACTTCCTCAAACGAACAAAGAGGCATTTATAAAACAGGAGTTATTGGTGCCTGGGTTCTTTGGTTTTTTACAAGAGATATTATCCACTCACCCTCGAATGACAAAACGTATTATTGCGATTGATAGTTTTTATGCTAACTCTCTCAGTACTACTCACGGATCTACTCGCAGTACTATAAGCCAACCAGCCTATAATCAAGCTGAGTTATCCGACAATATGGTTACCAACGTACAAAATAGCTAAGGTATCATTACCATCAAGAAAATCAGAACATAAAAAAGGCCGCCTTAATCAAAGCGGCCTTTTTTATCATCAACTCTTAACGATGGGCCTTAAAATGATGTTTCCCAAGCTCCACCGTAAGAAACGGTATTTAGCTGAGTATCATCGTAAGACAAAACACTTTCATAATCGATATACGCTGACAACCCATGGCGGAAGTTGGCCGTTAGACCGACAGCTCCATGAAGCCAACTACTATCAAAATCTTCAGCTTCAATTGAGAAATCATTTGCAGCACTGATGTTAACAAACCGGCCCGTGATAAAGCCTCTGCTGTCATCAAGTTCCTTTTTCCATTCCCCTCTTACATAGGGGACAACAACACCCCAAGTCGTACTGATCGCGTAAGATGCTCTACCACCGAAGGTAATAACTTTAGATTCAATGTTTTGTTCATCAAATGCCAATTCAAAACCACCGCCATTCTCTTCCTGATAGCTATCGATATCACCGGTGATATAGTCATAACTTACGTAGGGACCAAAAGAAAAGGCTCCTTTATTAAATTCGTATCCGCTTGAAAAACTAAAAAAGGTTTGTTGTGATTCTGTATCACCTTCGGCAGTGCTACTAACCAATGAAATTTCACGAGAGGTTTCAATATCTCCACGAGACGATCCTATCAAGAAATCAACATTAAACGCATTGCTGTACCATGTTCCGTAAACAATAACATTTGTCATGTCATTATCCATATCATCGTTATTACTAGTGCCAGCATCATCAAATTCTAATGTGCTCTGACTGATGCCATAGGCAACACCGGCAATAAAGTTTCGGCTAAAACGATAATCTAATCCAAATGTTATTGTATTTGCATCACTATCATAACCACGCTCAAGGTTCGTTCCATCACGATTACCATCGGTAAACGACCCATTAATGAAAAGCCCGAGTTTGCTTTGTGATGAAGCATCACCCTCTCCCGCAGAACCACCGACACTGTCAGCTATCGCATGTAACCATTCACCAGAGAGCTGCTCACCATCATTGACATAGGTCAACCCTGAAATACTTACTCCTCTGTCACCACCTGATCTCAGCTCTCTAATACGCTTATGTATATTGCTGGTTTGAGCGGCAATCAGTTGCTTTGTTATTGTATACTCAGCAACAACCTCTTCTGGGTTAATTGCATCTAACGCCGATAGCTTTTCAGCATCCGTTAGTTGACCATAGGCCGTACAGTCTGAAGAGGTAATTAACCTCCGTTCTATAGACTCTTCTTGTATTCCTTCATCTTGAAGCTCAAGGTTTTGGCAAAAGTCTTCAAATACCGTAGCAGCATCCTTTATTGCTATATCTCCTGTCGACCTTGCACCAGTAACGGTAAATACAATATACCCCCTCACCAAACCGCTGTAGCACAATCCTTTACTGTACGTTGCGCAGGCCTCAAAAGGTACAAACAACCTATCACCAAAATTTGCCTCATTAGACGGCTTATATTCTACCGTCGCCCCCTTGACAACAAGTGATTCAGTTTGACCATCAAGATCCCTACTTGCTGTATTTCTAGACAGCTGCTCAAAACAGGTTCCAACATTTTCTCCAATACAAACCTCTAGCACATCGCCTTCATATACAGGAATCTGAGGAAGATCGTCCGCCGTAAGAGTAAAACTCGTCGTTTCACCGATTCGGGCATCCACCATAATACTGGAACCCGGAATATCTGAATCGGTAGCAATCGCACTCAGTGCATTAACCGAAAAAAAACAACACATACTAAAAAATAGGGATACACCTAACTTTAAGGTGGTTGGTGCGGAAGCAAGCATTACGATCTCCTGATCAAATCATTCCATTTACATAGAAAGTCCAAAATCACGCCTGAAGAGGATGGCGCAAGAACCGGACATTCCTGGGGCGCACACAGTATCGAATTGCTAACGGTTACAACAGACCACTTTTGTTTTCTTTTGTTGCTGCTTTTTATGCTAGATAAAGAGACCGACTAGTCTTGAGAAAAACAACTGCCCCCACCATTACCACTTGACGCAAAAAAGCCATCTAACTGACCTTGAATACTAGAATTTCTCACCGCTACAAAAGATGTTAATCCAAAAACAACATCACTGTCCGTCGTCAATGCTTGTTCAAAATCTGCCAAGATATAGAAAGCAGTCGGATCACCCGCGACATCATCTCGAATCATATTTGCAAGCTCCTCAATCGCCGCTTCCATTGAAGATAAAGAAAGATCGTTCTGTATTAACGATTGCAGGTGATTATGATATGCATTTTTAAAACTAGGTACATTAAACAATTTGTCTATCAGTGGTCGATCAACCATTGCTCCAACGGTAGGTTCATCAATAAAAAAATCAAATACTTGTTTATCGGTACAGCCAATATTATACGTACCGAAAGACATATTCATATCCCATGGAATAACTGAGAACTTCCCATCGACTTCATATAAATAGTAGTTCTGTGGCCGCATCCCCTGGTAACTATCAAGATTAGACATGGCGGTACTTACCGCAAGATAACGCAGCACCGCATCAACATCGATGACTGATTCTATATCCCCACCATTATTCAGAACATCCAGCATTGTGATAAATGCACTGTTATTGGAACTTTTTTTATTTGTTTTTAACTCTGCTGCACCATAACTGGAAATATCGTCATCAATCCACAGTAAATCGCTTCCCATAGATGCAACGACCTCCCTCTCCATCTTATACAAATCACCTTCTGCATTTTCAAAACTACGATATAGAAACTCACTATCCACTTGCTCGACAAGAAGATACAGCCCTCGCAATACACCGTTAACATAAAGATTGGCGTAACTTGTTCTCGGAGCAGGCAGATCTACGCTTCGCATCAACTCATAAGACAAGTGATCTCGCATATAGGTGGGGTCAGAAAAATTATTATTTAAACTGAATTTTTTTAACCCCAATAACTTTTGACCTTTTACGTATTTATCAATATCTAACTTAAAACTAAAACGGGTACTACCGCTACTGTAGACGGGTTCTAAGCTGGAATACCCTTTCGTACGTATCGCTATATTTTCTAGTACAACGCCTTTATAAGTTACCGAAGCTGAATGATTTTTCTTATCCAATGCATTTTCCATCATGTCTAACCAATCAGCTTCAGCAATATCAATATAGATATCTTCAACACGACTCACATCAAATGGATTAACGGGGTTATTTTTTGTAGCAGGTGTAGCGATAAGGGTATTTTTCTTCCAATCCCCATCACTAACGGCGCCATAACTGTATCCTTGTGGGGCATCACTGACATCCCACGCCATATAATCCACAACCTGGCTCCCCAATTGCAAACGCAGGCTATCTTCACCCTCTAAGGTGAAAGGGACTTCATTAGCACCAACTGATGCAGCCCCACCCTTGGCGGATATAACGAAATGCTCTCCCGGCTCAAGAAGTAAAGCAGGTAACACCGATAAACCATCAGAATCAGGATCTGAATTAGAATCACCAATACTATATTCGCTGAGATTAATACTCGACGTTCCGTTGTTATACAGTTCGAACCAATCACTCTCACCAACAACCCCATTACTCATCACCTCATTAATAACCAACGGGCCTCTTCTCGCTTGTATATTACCCGCTAGAGGGGTCGGCATTAATGGTGTAATGTTATTACTGGCGTCAGGATATCGACCAAAACTAAAACCAAAAAGCGCATCGCCATTATCCCATGACAAGCGATCAACAAGCTCACCTCCTCGCATCAAATCTACGCGATCACTGGCGCCTAACGAGAAGCCGAGTAAATTTGAATCCAAAGGAAGTACATCATGAGTATTTACGGTGTAATAGCTTCCTGGGGCAATGACAACAGAAGGCAAGCCCCAAAGGGTATCGGTGCCATCATGCCAAATGGTGTATCGATCTAAAGCAATATTACCTTCACCAAGGTTATAGAACTCAATCCAATCCTGGTCGGAACCTTTCACCAGAACTTCATTAAGAACCAAAGTATCCTGCTGCGTTATTACTCGTTCCGTATTGACAGAGTCACTGGAACTTGAAGATCCACAGCCTGCCTGTAAAGATATAACAAGGCAGGTAAATACCACAAACAGCGTTTTCATAATTTCCATATTAAACATAACCTGAAACATCAATTCCCTGATAGACAGCAAAGTCACTATCATCCATTATCCATCAACCCTCATCCATTGTTGAACGAGGTTACACCTGCGAGCAGCTTTCCTTTCTTCGTTCTCTTTGGCCTCTAAACCGTCAAGATCTTCTCACCAGCAACTGCTTTTCTAGTTCTGCCATACCTGATGGAACATCGACATCAGCACCCAAACTTTGCAGTGACATCCCCAGCGCATGAAGCACTCGTAACAGGTGATGTGAGCGGCACTGCTCTCCCATCTGACCAATTCTCACAATGTGCCCGCCAAAAGAACCGGATATTTCCACTAGGTACCGATCAGACATCAAGGCGAGCAGCTCTTTAGTATTGATCGATTCAGGCAAACAAATACCTATTACCGAATTCAAACGAGACTCGGGTTTCACGAACAAATCCAGCCCCATAGACTCTACGGCATGCTGCAACGCATTTGAGCATCGAGAGTGCCGCTCAAAGCGAACAGGCAGCGTTTCTTCACAAATGAGACGTAACGCTTCATGTAATGCGAGCAGCCCAGATACCGGGGCTGT